>JALXAQ010000217.1 GCA_026991885.1 Thiotrichaceae bacterium | reverse complement strand
CAACGCTTTGAAGCCGATTACACTGATAGTCAAACGGGTGTTATTGTGCATCCGGTTTTTGTGCAGACGGGAAAAGACAATTAACAAGTCTGAGTATTTTGGAGTCCAAGATTTATCTTGGGCGTCGGCTCTGCCAAGATAAATCTTGGACTCCGAATACCACGATGCGGTCCTTAAAAAATGTTATACTGAAAAAAATAATAATTTGAACTTCATTAAAAAAGCGCAACTTATGACATACACACACAAAGGAGTATTGATTATGACAATCGTAACGATAACTGAAGCTAAAAATCGTTTTTATGATCTTATCAATTTGGCAGAGAATGGAGAAAATGTTGTTATTACTCGTGACAACAAGCCCAAGATTAAATTAGTTGTTGTTGACGAAAAGCCCAAAAAACGTGTTTTTGGTCAACATATAAGTGCCTGGGAAATTATGATAAAAACCAAGATAGATAGGCTCCAATTGGAAGTACCACTTACCGAAATGATTGAAGTACAACAAGCAGATAATGACTTAAAACTTCTACCAGTCGAATTACATCATGTGTATGCCTTGGAATCATTGCCACTGCACCATAGAGAGCCATTTGATCGCTTGCTGATTGCTCAAGCAATAGCTGAGCAAATGTTTTTAGTTAGTGCCGATAGTCAGTTTGATCAATATCCAGTTGACATCATATGGTAATGATCCATTCCTCGTTCCGCCGCGAAGCAAAAATGCCATTAAGCCTGTCCCGAGCCTGTCCCGACGATAGGAGGGATATTGAGGGTTCTAAGACCCTGTAGGGTGGATACGCTCCGCTTAATCTTGCTTAACTTAATGCACAATCTAAAGCGGCAAAAGCCCCATTTCAATCAGTTTTTCTGGCGTGTTGTCGTCTAAGAAAACTTCCGCTTCTCGACGATTTTGCCTTTCGACACTGGCTTTAAAATCCCATTCTTCAACCAGCCAAGTCGGCAATTTTTCTAAATACTGTAAACAATCCGCCCGTTGCGTTTGAAATTTTCTTAACCATCGCTGTTTATCTCCAGCATTTAACAGGCAACTCAAAGCCACTAATTCTATCCAATAACCATCACTGTCCAGGGCGGCTTGTACGGCATCTAACGCCGGTAAATCGAGCAGAACTTCGGGATTGGCTCGTTGGTAAAGCTGTAAATAGCTAAAAATCAAGCCAGAGGGTCCGGCATCTCCTTTATAAAGATGCTCATTTAGAATGTCTGCATATTGCATGAGTAGTTCGACTGCTACCTGATCATTGTTACGCCATGCCCACACGGCTAAGGCTCGCATCAGGTAAATGTTATTGTCATTTCCTTCTCCAATTGTGGCATTGGCGAGAATGGTTTTGGCTTCATCGGCGTAGGCAGAGGCGTCTCGATGGCCGACAAAAGCCGTAATATAAAGCAACCACGCTAATTCTCGATGGCCATCTTCTCCAAAATCCCTCATGCTCTCTTGCCGTTTTCTTTTATATTTAGCAATCCCTGCTTCGGGTTTGCCTTGTCTTAGATATGTCCGGGCGTGGCGATCTAATAATTTATGACGATTAAATTTGCCCATTTCTGTCTGTTGTTTGGCTAGGCAGTGTGTTAAGACATCACACAATAATTCACTTTCTTGAGGCATATTCAGATCAATCAAAAAATTCGCTAATTGACCTACAATATCTTCTCCCAGTGTACATAATGTCTCCTTTGTCAGTGCATTAATCCCTTTGACGGTTTCTTCAATCGCTAAGGCATAACGACCTTGACGATAGTAAATATCTGCCCAGTACTGATAAACCGCCGGCGATTGGGCCTGCTGCTCTAAGTCGGCGCGGGCTCGTTCATATTTGCCAAATAAGCCATGATTGTATGCTTGGGCGAGATGAGCCAGTAAGGGTACTACCCAACTCCGTGACAAAGGCCACAATTGTTGTTCTATCTGATCGAGGTCTTTCAAAAGTTGTTTTTCTCGCTCAGTCTCATAAGGTATATTTAATGCTTTGCGTAATTCTTCAACCGCATTATGCAAATTGCCGTCGTTTTGAAAACTCTGGAAAGTAATACGATTCACCAGCAAAGGCAAATGGTTTTCATCAATTTGTGCCTGGCAACGGAGATCGCCGCGTCCTAATAATTGTAAGCGTTGAGCGGCATATTCACTGTTGGCTTTTGCCTTTAATAAAATGTCATCAACCCGTTGCCCCGTTTGCCAGGCTTCAAGGAAGGTTTTTAAAAATGACCCGGCTTGCTCCGCATCCAGTTGACCAACGGGGGCTAAGACGGTTTGAGTCCCTGATTGTAATAGCCTTTTGCCATAATCCATTAAATTGCTGTGCATGGCATGATGATGGTCTGTCGCGCAATTGAGTAAAACCACTAAGGGCGGAAATCCATGCTCTGTCGGCAGTTTCCATAATTCTCCCTTTTCGGACAAAAAGGGCTGTGATTGTTCACTACCGTGGGCTATCACACACAATAGGGACAAGGCTGACAGATTATTAGCACTTAAAAAAGTCTCAGCCGTGTTTTTGCCTGTATAAACTTGAACGCCATCTATGTCGCAGATTTCATTAAAATAATGGCGCTCATCACGCGGTAACAGGTTTAGAATGGCCATTTGAGATTCCTTGAGTGGAAATACTGGCTCAGCGGTGGTACGTGGCACTTCACGTTCCACCAGTAATTGCCCTTGTAAAGCTCGTCCCTTGTCTGATTGAAACCATTCAAAAGGAAAGCTTTGCCATTCTATGGATAAATCCGCCGTCAAATATAAGCGCAAGCCATCAGGCGCCTTGGCTAATTGTTGACTAATTATTTGATATAATTCCTGTTTTAAGGCTGAACTGAGGGCCCGCTGTTGCCAATCGCGCACATTTGAATAAGGATCGACATAACCGGGTAGTGTTAGGGACAATAAGCCACTCTCAGCCGGTGTCCACCAACGAATGTGGGTGTTTTCTGGCCATAACCAGAGATCTTTTGTCGTATTCGTCATTTATTTAATCTCCTCAAGGGGTAAGCGATATATTTCTTCTCCACTGGTTTGTTGGATAACGAGCGTATGGGCATCACTGGGATCGAAAATAAACTTGGCTTGCTTGCTTGCCTTCTGTTTTTGTAGCGGTATTTCATCTTCTAACAGTATGAAATTAACCGGTTCGTTACCCTGCCATTCGATTTTGAGTTCGATGGTGTGTTTGTCCTCGTGGGCGAGGATGCCTAAGCGTAATTGATCCAGTTGATAATAACTTGCTTTTGTCATGCTTGAATTGCCACTCAACGCCAGTGCCATTTCTGGAATAGGAATAAATTTCGACGGAGAAAGCTGCACTGCTGCTTTGAGTCGCAAAACGAATTGTTCTAATAAAGACGCTTTTTTAGGAGTGACTAAGGCTTGTTCCAGTGCCGCCTTGCTTTGGCTCACCTGACTCATCCATTCCAGATATTCTGGATCATCATCAGTCTCTTGCTGCAAAGCCGAACTTCTCAATTCTCCGGTTTTAAGCTGCTTGAGCTTATCTAATGCCCGATACCAATGCCATTTTTCGACTAAACCGACGCGCCGCCATAGTTCAAATTGTTTTTTATGAAT
Source organism: Thiotrichaceae bacterium (assembly GCA_026991885.1). GTDB lineage: Bacteria > Pseudomonadota > Gammaproteobacteria > Beggiatoales > Beggiatoaceae > Thiomargarita. The sequence goes on along the minus strand of JALXAQ010000217.1, from coordinate 8,317 downwards.
GAATAAGCTTTTTTGACAACGCAGCGTGAGCGGACTAGATAAGGCACTATCTGGCAACTTAATATCGCTAGAGCCAACCAATGGATTATCATCAGCGGGCACTGTTAATAACAATTCTGGGTTTTGCTCATCTTGACGCAGAATGACCCAATCAAAGTCTTTCGTGCCCGGGTAATTAAAGCGGAAAATGTCGCGCTCTTGGGGAAAATTGGGCCGTTGCGCTAATTTATCTTTGCGCTTGCTTTGTTTGTTCGCTCGCTCCAAATCGGCTTGGCGTAATTTTTCTATACTGGTTTCACTGAACATGATTTTTTTGACCTCAAATAACATTTATAGAAATCCGATTTTTTTTTAATCGGATTTCTTCTTATTTCTCGTTCCCACGCTCTGCGTGGGAAACGAAGTAACGGAGCGAAGCGGAGATCATGCCTGCCCGGACGCTCCGCGTCCTGCAACGAAAAAATCTCATTTCAACATCTGCCCTATTAAGTAATCTAACAAACGAGAGTCACAATCATTCGGTTTTCCAATTATCTCGGCAAGTTCACGGATACGTTTTAAATGCTCATTAACGGTGCTGACAGCCATACCTAAATGTTTAGCAATTTGAGCTTGTGGCGGGGATGTCTCTAGCTGTTCAATCGCCAATTCTCGTTCTGCAAATACTTTTGGCAGCATCTCACGGACTCTTTTTTGATAAGGCGTTTTTTTAAATGCAGCTTTCATTTGACTGCACCAAACACGCCAACATTCAAAATCTTCATCAGGAATTTCATCGGGCTCAAAGGGAATTTCATCGGCTGCCTCTTCTGGAGCGCGTTCTTGCGGATTAATGACTCGAACTTCTTGTTTCATCACATCAACTAAACTTTTAAATTGACAATTGTTGATACCCGCCGTTGTCAATTGCTGAGCAATATCAGCGACAATATCGCAAATCTGAACTTGAGCTTTTTGACTGATGCGCCCTAAACAGGCCAGTTTATAAATAATTTCGGTTGTCCAAGAGTGGTTGTGATGGAGTATTTGTTTAATGGTGTCTGCCAAAACGCTTGGCTCTGGTTTTGAAACGGAGTTGGATTGCCTGAAAATCAGTAAAGTTTTATTATGGATTTTGTTTTTCTCATCGAGTGTAATAATACCTCGCTCGGTGGCGCAACAATGAACGGCCTGTCTGACTTTCATAGCCACTTTATGACCGACGGGATCAGCCTTTCTTTGTGCCTCATAGAGAAAAAAGCCGATGTTTCGATGGATATACCCATCAATATTATCGGTATCGCTTAATTTTTGCTGTAAGCTATTAAAACGCTTGCAGATAACATTCATGTAACACGCCAAGCACAGTATCTCGAATGCTTCCGCATTATTCCAATTTGTATAGTCCTTGTATTCTTCACCAAGCCACTCAGGTTTGCCATGCCAAATATTTTTCTTATACATCTGTTTACGCAAGGCTTTTGCGATTTCTGTGGCTAAAGCCTCAAACACCGCCACGGGCTGCATACAAGATTGTAAACGTTCAAATCGCGGCGTAAAGATGCGCTGATAATGTTCATCATTCATGATTTTTTTTCTCACGCTTAGGGGCAGGTTATGAGTTGATATAATGGCCCGTTTTCATAATCAATGCCATTAAAGCCTGTCCCGCCGCGAAGAGGGAACAAGCCTAAAACCATACATGTAGGATGGATTAATCGGTAGCGTATCCACCCTACTTATGCACCTTTAAGTTATTTAGGGACATGTCTAATAATATTCATAAATCTCATCAATAATAGAAATGGCATAATTGACAGTAAAATCGCTGATAAAACCATCACCAACAGTGCTTCGTTTGATTTCGTCTATCAACAGATCACGCGAAGTACCAGCAAGCGTTTTACCTTGTAACATGGATGCGATTGCTGCCGATGTTCTAGCCGCGTTTTGTTGAGTACTGGCACTGGAATCTTGAGCTATGCCTAACAAGGCTTTGAGACTCCATTCTATGGCATATTCTACCATCGTTTCCGCGAAAATTTCACCAAATTTGTTGGCAAAATCAATTTGTTTGGCATACAGATCATAAGTACCGCTGTTGTTGCTGGTGTTTGTGACTATAATATAAAAATACTTGTTATAATCTTCAGCGGCTAAAGTAAGCAGATCAGTTGCCGTCCCTGAATGGCGGCTTGAGCCAATCCGTTTGGAGAATTCACTATCATTGTAGATAGCTAAATCAAAATCCGCTTGACCTTTTTTGTTTTTCAAAGTGAACACGGGCATGTTGCCTGATGCCACATAATATTGATAGCAAGCAGAACCGGTTGTTGTCATTGACAGGGTCAAATATTTGCCTTCCTGAATGGTTTTACATCCAGCGAAAGCATATTGGGTCAATAAAAGTAGTAACGCAAACAGCATCTTTTTTTTCATAAGAGTCTCCTCATTGGTCAAAACATTAACGAGCGTAGTTCCCAGACAAAATCAGCAACCATCACCAGAGGTGCGTGGGACGCTCGCTACACGGGCTGCATACAAGATTGTAATCATGATTTTTTTCTCACGCTTAGGGGCAGCTTACAAGATGATATAACGGCTTTTAATTAATTTATTCGGTTTTTCTCAGGAAAAAAATCCTATTTCTTGAAGAAATAGGATTTTTAAGGCGCCATAAAACACTTAATAAGCTTCCATAGGATAACAAATCTGAATGAAATTGCTTAAGGCGCGTTAAATACTAGACAAGATTCCAAAGCTAAAGCTTTGGACTCCAACATGTAATTTTTTTTGAGAGGGTGTAGCAAGGGGGGGGGAAAGTGAAAACATTGCTCATTTTATGTGTGAAAATGCGGTTTATTATTATTGCAACATTGCTAGTCGTATTTGCAATGTGGTTTTATTTGCCTGATAAAGAGCAGATTGATGCCGTCGCACAATATACCAGGGTAATCGTACACAAAGACAGAGAACAATTGAAAATTGTTGCCGTCATTAACGATTCAAAGGCACCCTTAAAAGAAATTCCCGTTTATTTACAAAACGCCTTAATCGCCTCAGAAGATAGACATTTTTATATTCATCCTGGAATTGACATAATGGGTATCGCTAGGGCTATTAAAAACGGGCAGGGCGGCGGTAGTACAATCAGTCAACAATTGGCCAAAAATATGTTGCTGTCTTCAAAACGCTCATATTGGCGGAAAGCAAAAGAAGCGGTGCTGGCATTAAAGCTTGAATGGTACTATGACAAAGATGAAATACTGGAAATGTATTTAAATCAAATATCTTTTGGTAGAGGTATCTATGGCATAGAAAAAGCGGCAATGAAATACTTCAACAAGCACGCTAGAAACCTGAATTTGTATGAAGCGGCTTTACTCATCGGTTCAATACCTCAACCAGAGAGATTTAACATTGTAAAGAACAAAAAATTGGCGCAGAAACGCGCTCATCTGGTTTTGAAAATCATGGTAAAGCTAGGTTATATCACTGAAGCTGAACAAAAACAGGCCAAACGGCGTGGGATAAAAAAGGGCCGCAAAAGGTGGTCAAATGTGGGGTATCGGTATCTTTTGGATTGGGGGAAAGTCAGATCGCAACTTTCTAACTATTTCAGTGACAAAAACACTGATATAACCATTATCACAACGCTTGCTCCGAATATGCAAATATATGCTGAGTTGGCTGTTCAGCGTTGGCTATCTAGGGCTGCGTCTCTGAATGTCGGAGAAGGCGCACTTTTGGCGATGACACCTAACGGTGCTATTCGTGCAATGGTAGGCGGAAAAGATTACAGTCTCAGTCAATATAATAGAAGCGTTCAGGCAGAACGCCAGCCTGGCTCGGGATTTAAAGCCTTTGTTTATTTAGCCGCCTTAATGCAGGGTTTCAGTATAAATGACAAAATTAATGATGTTCCGATAAATATCAATGGTTGGAAGCCTAAAAATATAGATCGGCGTTATTTAGGTCAGCTCACTTTGATTGATGCTATTAAACGGTCACGAAATGTGGCAACTGTGCGCCTAATGGAAAGAATAGGCCGACAACGTGTGGTGAAATTAGCTCAAACTCTGGGTATTCGCACAACAAAAAAATGGCGGAATGAACCGGGTTTAGCACTGGGTACAGGAGAAGTGCGCTTAGTCGATATGGTGAGTGCTTATGCTGTATTTGCTAATGGCGGTTATAAGATATCTCCTTATATCATTTTAGGCATACGGGATAAAAAAGGAAACATATTATATTGGAAAGATGATTTTGAAAGCGAGAAAGTGGTTGAAGATCGATATATTTCCGATATTAATAAAATGTTAGCTTCTGTAGTCAGTGCTTCTGGAACTGGAAGAAACGCCGCTTTTGGAAGGCACAGAGTGGCCGGTAAAACGGGAACCTCCAAAAATTATAGAGATGCTTGGTTTATTGGCTATACTGCTCATTTTGTGACAGGTGTCTGGGTAGGTAATGATGATCCAAGAGAATTTATGAATGGGGTGACAGGTGGGACAGTACCCGCTAAAATCTTTAGGAATTTCATGGCAAATGTTCATCAAGGTTTAGAGTCAAAACCTTTACACTAAGGAACGTGCATAAAATAATTGAGTCAACTTCAAAACCAGACATGGCAGGTCTGGTTTTGACTTTTGTTTTGACTTGAAGACGTTATTTCATGCGCGATCCTAAATATTAAAACCTGAATAAAGAGAGCCTTTTCTCGTTCCCACGCTCTGCGTGGGAACGAGAATATTTCTCCTGACGTCGCACCTCTGGTAACGCCACTAAACCGAAATGACAAAAGCTCAAATTGTGAAGGTGTCTAGTACAGGAGGGCGGAAATCTTCAGGCCACTAAAAAACCTTGAAACGAAGTAACGGAGCTGGCGACGTGAACGTTCCGTTACTTCGTTTCATCGCTGATTTACTTCGTTACTTCGTTTGACGGATGACACGGATGACACGGATTAAAAACCTGAAAACACTCATTAGTCTTAGTCTTTTGACTTTGACTTTGACTTTAAATCAGCGTAATCCGTGTAATCCGTCATACGAAGTAACGAAGTAAATCAGCGATTCAAGGGTTTTCTCGTTCCCACGCGATGCAAAGGAATGTCAGTATCAAAAAAATCGGATTTTTAAGAACGTTCAAGTTTTCAATTAAAATACGACTTATCGTTATGTCTCAAACAGGTGTTTTTATTATATGATAAAAACACAATAACCGATTAAGGAAAAAAAATATGTCCAATTCAGAAAAATGCTCCTGTGGCTCCGATGATATTTATTCTCATCCCAAACGCAAAGTCAAAATTTGCTTAGATTGTAAGCTTGAATGGCCAATGGATGCTCCGCCACCCACCCCTGCTATTAACGTCTCCCTATCCAAAGCCAATGATCCCCAAGTCAAAGCATTTTGCAGAAACCTTGCTCATTCAACAACTTGGATAGAAAAAGTCGCCACACACTGGCCCGCTCCCATTGCCCATGAATACCACCGCTTGAGAGAAATTTTAGGCGATGAGCAACTTATTGTCAGTGCTGTGTGGCAACTAAAGGATGTTGCTGAAGTCTTGCTTAAATTCCCTGCGATTGTAATGGCACAATGGGTTTTCACTGAGCAACGCGATACGCCTTTGTTTAAAAGGGTGCAACAGGATTTATTGTCTAAATGCTCAATGGGAGATTGGTTTGATTTGGCGGGCGATACGCTGGCAACACCTTTGTGTCAATCGCCCATCGCCAAAGTAGCGGGCTTATTTCGTTCTTCTCCGAAACCGAAAGAACCCACTGATTTATATAGGTTATTAAAGAAACTCATTGAATGGCGTAATAAGAAGCTCGGACATGGTGCTTTAGGTTTAGAGATCGATCAGCACTTTAAAGACGAATTAGCCGATTATGTCAACCAACTCAACGAACAACTCGCCAAACATCAAGATATTTGGGACGGTATGGGTATGCTATTACAAGAGGCCAATGGACAAAATTTGCAAGGCTGGCAAACCATTCGTCAGCGTCATGAGCAGCAAGTGCCGGGGGCGCATGTCGAACAAAATGTCGCTTTACAGCTTAGCTTGGGTGAAAAAACTTTGCGCTTATCGCCGTGGTTGACGCTCAAACGTTGCACTGTGTGCCAAAAACAAGATGTGTTTTTCTTTGATAGCCGTTATGAGAGAGGCAAGAAAAATGATCGCTACGAAATCTATTTTCTCGACTATTTAGCTGGCCATAAAATGAGCTGCCCGGGCCATTTAGAACCGCAACTAACTTTGCCCATTGAGCCAAAAACTTCCTCGGAGATTTCAGAGGGTTATTTAGGCGGTGCCCATGGGGCAGCCAGTCTCGATAAACTGTTACAAGAGAAATCCTTAGAAGCGGAATATCTGTCACCGACTTATCTGCGTGAGCCGCTCAAAGCCTTTATTGATAGTCATGAACAAGGCGTTTATTGGCTGCGTGCGCCCGCCCATATTGGCAAAAGTATTTTTGTGCAGGGTTTGCGGATGGCGCCCCTACTGCCCGACTTAAAAGTGGTGAGCTTCCACATCCGTCGTGAATATCGTTATGAGCCTGCCCAGTTTGAAAACTATCTCCGCCGCCAACTTGAGGACACTTTAGATTTAACCGCTTTACGCCAAAGATTACCCCAATTGGATTTAGAACATCCGGCTTTAAGTCAATGGCTGGGCGAATTTTTAGCGATTTATCGGCAAGTCCATCGCCGCCCAGAGGATAAATTATTACTCTGCCTCGATGGACTGGATGAATTAAATCAAGCGGAATCTCGCACCCTACTGGATTTTATTCCCACCTCACTAGCCCCTGGCTGTTATGTCTTACTCACATCGCGTCCCCAAGACGCTTGTCCCCATAAGATTTGGCAACGTTTAGCCCAACGGCTCGACGGCCTCAAAACCGAGGACATCAGCCTCGATACGCCCGAGTATCGCGCCCTGTTGCGCCAATTTTTTGATCGGGCGTTAAAGGAACGCTTAGAAGCCGAAATCCATCACGCTTGCCAAGACTTCTGGCAACAACATCAGCAATTGCCAAGCGTGCCACAAGTGAATGATAAGATTCCAGCGGACTTACGTAAACTGGTTAATAGCGAATTGGGGGCGCTGCTCAGTGAAACCCAGTTCAGTCCACCCAAGAAGAATAAATTAGCCAAAAAATTTTCCCAGACAGCGGTTTTAGCTATTGTTGAACAATTTGATCAAACCTTTGCACACATTTTAGAACGCAGCGAAGGGCGGTTTTTATATGTCGGTTTATTATGTAACTTACTCAAGTGCGAGCACCACAAGTGCCACTATGATTTAGCCTTAGGGGCAGTCGCGCATTTGCCCAGCGGATCACATTTATATCAGCATTATTTGGATCAAATCCAACAGGTGTTAGCGGATAAACAGTGGGAGATGATCAAACGGGTGTTGTTGATCTTAGTGGCGACCCAACAAGCCGCTGCCACAGATTTTAACTTGCGAACGGGCAGCGATTCGGAAATGGATTGGGGCGGCATTTCATTAGAGGTGTTAGCGAGATTATTGGGAGAAGTCGAAGCGAAATCAGCCACCCTCATTTTTGCTTTGTATAGCTTAAAGGAAATTTTGCGCGTTGAGAGAGGGCAGGTAGCGCATTATCGTTTAGGTATCAAGGAGTTTGCCAGTCATTTGCAGCAGCGTTGGGGTGATGAATTGGTGCAAGTGCATCAGAATTTGGCCAAGACATTTTATAACGATTGGCAAGGACGTTATGAAGAATTAGAGACGACAGATGCGGGTACGGGTTATCGTTTACGGCACTTGTTAGCGCATACGGAGTTGAGTGCAGATGAGGGGCTAAAGCAAGCGGTTTGGGGTGATAAGGCGTTGGCGGATGCGTATATCGGGCAGGGCAATCAAGCTTATGAGGAACGTTCTGATTTTGCGGCTGCGGTGGCGTGGCATACTTGCGCGATGCGGATTTATGAGCGTTTGCTTGCAGAAACGGGGGGGAAGTCGTTGCAAAACAACTTGGCGGCGGCCTACCTGAATCGCGGTGTGGCCCTACGGAGTCAAGGCGAACTGGCTCAAGCGGTGGCCGATTATGGCCGGGCGATAGAGTTGAGGGAAAAGTTGCGCCAATCTCTGGCGGCTTCAAATAAAGCTTGGCCGCCTTTATGGCAAAACTCCTTGGCGGCGCCCTACATGAATCGCGGTGTGGCTTTATATAGTCAAGGCGAACTGGCTCAAGCGGTGGCCGATTATGGCCGGGCGATAGAGTTGAGGGAAAAGTTGCGCCAATCTCTGGCGGCTTCAAATAAAGCTTGGCCGCCTCCATGGCAAAACTCCTTG
>JALXAQ010000216.1 GCA_026991885.1 Thiotrichaceae bacterium | reverse complement strand
CACACACACACAAAGTGACACCTCTCTAAGTCGGCTCTCCACAAAAGTAATCTCAAGCAGTCCAATTTGGGAGCCAATTAATTTAGTTATTTAATAAAATACTAATACTAAATTGAATGAAGTGCCTTGATGTAACATAATAAAAGAGAGTAACAAAGCATGTTATCCGAAAATATCACTCCGCAAAAACTACGTCTCCTCGCCGGCTTACTTGCTAAGCCCGCTAAAGACAGTTTAGCGGCACTAGAAGAAATTGCGACAGAAAACCATTGGTTATATGAATCTGTGCAAGAATTGAAGGAGCTCTCCTTAGAGCATTGGCAGGGAGAGCATACTCAATTGTTTATCAACGGTCATCCAGAAACCACTTGTCCACCGTTTGAATCCGTTTATCGTCATTCAGTGATGAATGGTCCGGTTTGCAATCAAATTGAACAGCTCTATCAATCTATTGGTTTGGAGCCGGTTGATGATATGTTACCGGATTATCTCGGTGTTATGCTGGAATGCGCTGCCTATTTATTAGAGCAGAAATTGCCCACTGAGCACTCTCAAGAAACCAGTCAGTATTTTCAAACATTATGGCAGGATCATTTAACTAAATGGGTTCCTAAGTTTGCCAATGATTTACAAAAACATAGCGAATTACGCTTGTATCAACAAGTGGGCTTAAAATTAAAGGAGTTATTTTAACTGATGTCTCATTGGCAATTACTTGATTCGGCTAAAAATGACCAAGAAGTGATCAGTTCTGTGATTGAAGTTTTTACAGGACTGTATCAGGCTTATTTCGTCAATGAACTTCTGGTTAATCACAACTTACCAATAGAAATTCGCGCTTTTCGTCAGACTGACATTTGGCACATTTTTTTGTTGCTAACACCTTGGACATTGGCGCGTGTTTTTTTGCCTGTGCGCGAGCCGGCAATAGACATTCCGCCCGGGTGGGCAGCAAAGGAGCGAGCCACCGCGCCCATAACTGTCATTGGTCCGGCGATACCTCTTGCTATTTTAGGGGGAAAAGAACAGGCGCATTTGAATTATCATCCCAAATTGGGTCATTATCTTATCCAACCGCTCATTCAATCTATGGCGCAATTTAATACGCCAGATGAGGCGTTTAAGGCTTGGAATGAGGTGATTAAAATACGCGATAAGGCGATTGAGGAACAAAAAAAGCGTTGTGAATGGCAACATGAAGTTTCTAGGCGGGAATTTTTTGCTAAGTTGACGCGACGGACTTCATTAAAACATTAAATATTTTTGTCCGGAGTCGGCCAGATTTATCTTGGACTCTGGACAGACAAAAATCAGGTGGATACCCTACAGAGTGCCTGTTGAATAGCGGCTAAGAGTTTATCTGGATTCGCTGGCTTTTTAAAAGCTGCCACAATAGACGCATAAGATGTAGATGATAATTTTTCCGTCCGCCCTGATACAATGATGACAGGCAATTGTATTTTGCGCTGACGCAATTCTTTCAACAAGGCAATACCATCCATCCGTGGTAAGTATAAATCAAGCACCAAACATCCCCACATTCCCATAGAACAAGCATTGAGAAACTCTTCTGCCGAGAGAAAAATTTCGACTGGAATGTCTCTTGAACTGAGTAACCATTGCAGGGATTCGCAGACAGCCTCATTATCATCAACAATAAAAACAGTGTTTTTGGCCATTATTCTCTATAATTTAATTGTTCGTTCGCAACCCATCCCGATACGCACCAATTCAGCCACATTTTTGGCTTGCATCTTTTTCATAATTTGTCCCCGGTGACTTTCAACGGTTTTATGGCTAATCTTAAGATCATAAGCAATGACTTTAGTAGAGTTGCCTTGCAGCAATTTTTTCATCACTTCATATTCTCTCGGAGTCAGTTGCTCCAGACGTTCCAACAATTGCTGACGTTTGCATTCTTCCTGCCGTCTCTGCTTGTCGTATTCGATAGCCTGCCGCACCCGTTCAAGCAATAATTCGTCGTTGACTGGCTTTTCTAAAAAATCGAAAGCACCAGCTTTCATGGCTCGCACTGCCATTGCCACATCCGCATGAGCGGTGATAATGATAATCGGAATGAGGGCATTTTGTGCGATCAGCTCTTTGTGAAGTTCAAGCCCACTGATCCCTGGCATACGGACATCAACAATTAAACATCCTAAGCGTTTCGTCTCGTAGTGCTTGAGAAATTCATCTCCCGATGGATAAGTTTCAGTCTTTAAGCGCACTGAGTCAAATAAAAAACACAGTGCTTCACGCGCATCATCGTTGTCTTCGACAATAAAGACTGTGGCTTCTTTATCATAATTCATTGTATTTATTTAATATTTAAAATTATCTAAAAAATGTGTATTTTATACTAACGATTGTAAACTACCCACCATCGTTAAGGGGCTATGTAAACTGCTCTCATTATACTCACCGCACACAAAGTTCACAAAAGGATAAATCCATCATATCATGCGTAAAAATTGTAAATTTCTGATCAGTCAACTGAAAAACATAGGCGAGAAAGATATTTGTGTCGTGAATAATGAAGATAGCTCGCTAGAAGATTTGCACAAAGTCACTCAGTTGGAAAAGACTGAGTTAGGCTATGCTATAAAATTTATCTTATCAAATAGAGACTCAATCACATGAGCCGTGGCGCACCAATTGGCTTTAGTCAACCGATTAAACAGGCTTGGTTAAATTTTACTGTGCAACGAAAGTTAGAAGGAAAATCCCGCACTGAAATTAGGGCCGCATTAAATGATTTTTTATCGGATCAAGTTTCCGTGGGTAGCACAAGCCGAAATAGTAATCGACAAAAAGTCATTAGTATTTTATCCAAAATTTGGCTCAATGTACCGCAACCGATTAAATCCTTTAGAGATGAGGGTTTGCTATTATTCAAACGTTTGCCTGAGGATAAACATGTGGCAGTGCATTGGGGGATGGCAATGGCAGTTTATCCGTTTTTTGCGACGGCGGCTGAGCATGTAGGGCGTTTATTACGCTTACAACAATATGTTTCGGCGGCACAGTTACAAAAGCGGCTACGTGAAAAAATGGGAGAACGGGACACGGTTTCTACGGCGGCGCGTAAATTGATGCGTTGCTGGGTGCAGTGGGAGGTGTTGAAGGATACTGGCTCGATCGGAATATATGCGGCAAGGGGAACGCATACGATTAGTGATGCCCAGTTGACTTCTTGGTTGTTGGAAAGTGCTTTGATTGCCAGTCAAGGACAATCGGCGGTGTTAGATAATTTGGTGAATTATACGCCGACGTTGTTCCCTTTTAATTTGTCGTCTCGTTATTTTATACCTAATGAGCGATTGGAGACGTTTAGTCAGGGCGTGAATGAGGTGAGTGTGACGTTTAGTCATTTATAAAATATTTTATATATTTACATAACATTTTATCCCTAAATCCTTGTAAAGGTTTTAATTCAATCTCTCCCTTTGTCGCTTGCGAAAATCAAATAAATATCTCTTCTCAAACATTTCCCTGAGCATCGCCAGACAAAAATCTAAATCCGTCCCGAATGGCTACCCACTCATCAGCTTCTTTGGATGCTGTTTCTGATAAGGGCGGCTCTAATAGCACAACCTTCGCGCCATTTTTCCGACCTTGAGCAAAGCGAACAAGTTGTTATCCACATAAACAA
>JALXAQ010000215.1 GCA_026991885.1 Thiotrichaceae bacterium | reverse complement strand
GGCAGCAGCAGCGTCATGTCTGGCAGCGGCTTGAACGCTGGCAGCGGCTTCGGCGGTAACGGCGGTTTTGGGGGGGGCGGCGGCAAAGGCACCATCGGCAGCGGTGTCTGCGGAGTGTGCATGTCAAGTGCCGAAGGGATCCCCGGTAACGGCGGCTTTGGCGGTGGTGGCGGTATCGGTCTAGTTTTCGCCGACTACAACAACGGCGGCGGAGGTGGCTTCGGCGGCGGAAACGGAGCAGAGGGCATAATCTTCTTCAACAGCAGCGGCGGCGGCGGCGGTGCAGGCTTCGGCGGTGCACTGTTCGCCAAAAAAGGCACCGTAAGGCTCAATAACGTCGTCTTTAACAATAATACCGCCAACAACGGTTTAGGTGGTGAAAATGCGGAAGACGGCGAAGGCCGAGGCGGCGCCATTTTCATCTGCACCGCCAACGAAGGAGACAGCGAGTGTAGTGCCGTGATCAATGACTGTGGCAACAACTCCTTTAGCGGCAACACCGCGACGACAGGTGAAAATGATATTTTCGGTACGCTTAATAGCGTTTCCTGTGAGCCCACCCTAGTGACGCTCACCGATTTCCAAGTTAATTCGGGCTCAAAGGGGATTGAACTGAGTTGGCGTACTGCCACCGAATTCGATAATGAAGGATTCAACGTCTGGCGGCGAGTATCGGGCGGATTTTGGGAGAAAGTCAATGACTCACTTATTCCAACGCAAGGTGATAATTCTAGCTATTCATTTGTTGATGACTCGGCGAGCCAAGATTTTGACTATCGCATAGAGGATATTGATCGCTTTGGTAATAGCACTTTCCACTATCCTGAAGGGGCAGCACCCGTTATTACTCTTAAAAGTCCGGCTGATGGTGCCGTGTTCGGCTCTAGCACTGTGCCAGTGTTTAAGTGGGAAGCCATGGGTTATGAAGGATTCAGTTTCCAATATGCCTATCCGGGTTCGGGGATAGAAAGTCTCCCTTGGAGCCCGTTGATGGATTTTGAGCCGGCGGCAGATTCGTGGGCGAATTTTGCTCAACAGTTGAAAGGTGAAACCGTGTTTTGGCGCATCAAAGGGAAGTTTGGTGAAAATGAGGAAAATTATAGCGATGTGTGGCAGTTGAGTGTTGAGGAGTAATTACAGACAGGACGCGGAGCGTCCAAGCAGGCATTCCCACGCAGAGCGTGGGAACGAGAAAAAGGACCGCATTTTATGTTTCCGAGGCAAAAGTTTTCGCGCAGCGAAAACTTTTGCCTCGGAAGGCAATCCTTTATGGTTGCCCTTAACGGCGATGGCATTGACCCTACAGGCCGTCTACATGGTCGGCACAATATGGCATTGCTCCTACGCGAGCTTAATCCAAAAGTTCTAGCCTAAATTCCATACAGCGTTTTTTAATCCGTTCCCCAGCACCCGGCGAGACCAGAATGCCTTGCACTTCTTTGTCCTGATTTTGAAGTCGTACTAATTCAATCTTCATGCCAAACAGGTCAACATCATCAATGTTGGCGGTTGCTTTCACTTCAAATACGGTCAGTTTGCCATTTTCTGCAATCAAATCGATCTCTGTACCATCATTTTTTCTAAATATCAGTCCTTCAATATCCATCAATTCTTGACGTAATTGGATCGTTTCTGGTTTGATATTGGGATTTTTTAAGCCGTACTGCAATGCAATCGCAAACAAATCTTCAAGGGTTTGCCCTTTTTCTGTTCCCACATTGCCTGTGATGACTTTTAACCACGCATCAAACCCGGTCATTTTTTCTAGGATCTGTTTTTGACCCGATTCCAGTTTGATCACACGACGTTTAAGTTCAAGGTGATCTTGATGGACTTGCTCAAACCGCTGATCGACTTGCTCAAACCGCTGATCGATCTGCTCAAAGCGCTGATCGACTTGATCAAACCGCTGATTCATTTCCTCGTGTAGTAAGTCCACACGTTGCTCAACCTGCTCAATACGTTGCTCCATTTGCTCAAGCCGCCGATTCATTTCTTCGCCCAGCAAATCTATTCGGCGATTGGTTTGTTCTAATTGCTGATTGTAATAAGTTATTGATTTACCATAATAATGAGTACAACGGATTAGCGGAATAAACGGATTTCAAAAACAAAAGTATAAATTTAACGCTATAAATTTATTATATTTAATCCGTTTATTCCGTTAATCCGTTGTACTCAGTGCGTAAGTCCTAATGATCTTAAACTATTTAAATGCAATCTGCCACTTTATTTAATCCCTGTCATTAATTTCTCCCAAACCTTTTCCAAGCGTTGCACTGATACCGGATACGCCGTTTTCAATTCTTGGGCAAATAAAGAGACGCGCAATTCTTCTAACATCCATCTAAATTCTATCAATTCGGGTGTTGTCTTTTCTGCTTGACGATACTTTTCCCACAATGGGGCGAGTTGTGCCGCTTTTTTGGCATCTTTTTGTGGGTCCTGATCGAGTCTATTCAGGCGCAGTTTGATCGCTTTTAGGTAACGCGGTATCCGTTTCAGTTGGGTGATCGGTATCTCTTTGATAAATCCTTCATGGATTAAATGTTTCAGGTGTTCTTTTATCGAAGGTAGCATGGGTTTCGATATTTTTTGGAGTTGCTGGTTTAGGCTATTATATTCTTCTAAGACACTGCTTAATACTGTGGCGTAATCGTATGCGACTTGCATCACTTGTTGTTTGCCTTTGGTGAGCCGTTGCTCAAATTCGGCTTGTTTTCTCGGCAAGGGTTCGATTAAAAATATCGATTCGATTATCGCTGTCAACATGTCTTGTTTCAATTGTTCGCAATGTCCTATCTTCATGTATTGTAAACATAATTTGTTATTGATAGGCATTTGTTTGTGCAATTTCTTTGTCGGTAAGCTTAGCAGAAATAAGCGTCGTAAGCCGTCGCGTAAGCTTTGTTGGGCGGTGTTGGGATTGTCTAAGACGCGCAGGGCAACATGCGTTTGTTGATCAACCAGCGTGGGAAATCCTTGTACTGTCATCCCATTCACTCTGAGTGTCACTTGTTCGGGTAAGTCTCCAAAGTCCCATTGTGTCAGATTTTCTTGTTCTAGTCCACTTTTTTCGGCAATCTGTTGTTGAGATGTTGAACTGGCATGATTTCCCCATTTTTCTTGTAAAGCTTTCAAGTCTCGGCTCATGTCCATAGGCTCTTCGTCAATTAATTGAAAATTCATCAATAAATGGGGGGGCAATGTGCCCCAAACGTCTTTGGATATTGGATTGCCAAGCCGACGGTGGCAGTATCTGGTGAGCACGTCGATCAGCGATTCTTTTGGGTATTCTAAAAAACGTCCCTCTTCTCGAAAAGTGACAATCGGTTTTTTGAAGGTTTCTAGTGCTTCGCGTGCAACATCGGGCACGGGTACAAAGGCTCTACGCAGTGGTTTGGGCAAGGTTCGCAATAAGGCGATGATTTTTTCTTCTAGTAATCCAGGCACTATCCATTCAAAGGCGGATTGTGGTATTTGATTTAATAAGGTGAGCGGTATTTCTACGGTGACACCATCAAGTTTATGTCCAGGCTCAAAATGATATGTCAGTGGTAATGTCACGCCATTAATCAGGAGTTTGTCTGGAAAATCTTGAAGGGTGACTTTTTCGCCAGCGGGTTTCATTAAGTCTTCTCGACTTAAATAAAGTATTTTCGGTTGATCGCGTTCCGCCTTTTTGAGCCATTTTTCAAAGGCTTTGCCGTTGTAAATGTCTTTTGGAATTCGCGCCTCATAAAAGGCATAGATTTGTTCGTCATCCACCAAAATATCTTGGCGACGCGATTTGTGTTCTAGGGTTTCAATCTCATGGAATAATTCGCGGTTATGTTGAAAAAATGCGGCTTTGCTGTCATATTCTCCTTCAACGAATGCGCCACGAATAAAGATTTCTCGTGATAATACGGGATCGATGGGACCATAATTTATTTTGCGTTTGGCTACAAGGGTTAAGCCATAAAGTGTCACTTTTTCAAAAGCGGCGACTTGTGCTGAGCGTTTTTCCCAATGCGGTTCAAAGTAGTGGTGTTGACATAAATCACCCGCGACTTTTTCGATCCAATCGGGATTTATTTTTGCCGTATAACGGGCATACAAGCGCGTGGTTTCTACTAATTCGGCTGCCATGATCCATTTGGGTTGTTTTTTAAATAATCCTGATCCCGGAAATAGGTATAATTTGATATTTCGCGCACCTAAATATTGTTCCGTTTCGGTTTTAAAGGCGATATTGCCTAATAAGCCGGAGAGCAAGGCGCGGTGAATTTCGTCATAAGTGGCTTCGATTTGGTTGATTTTCCAGCCTGATTCTTTAATTAATAGGGAGAGTTGATGATGAATTTCTTGCCATTCGCGCATTCTGATATAGGATAAAAAGTGTTCTCGACAGAGATGGCGCAATTTATTTTTTGATAGGTGTTTGGCGTTTTCTTGGAAAAATTGCCAGAGTTTTAAATAACTTAAAAAGTCTGAGGCGTCGTTGACAAATTGTTTTTGAGCGGAATCGGCTGCTTGTTGGGCATCCAATGGACGTTCACGGGGATCTTGTATGCTTAAAGCACTGGCGATGATTAAGACTTCATTTAAACAATTTTCCTGTTTAGCGGCTAAAATCATGCGCCCAATACGGGGATCAATGGGTAATTTGCTGAGTTGTCGTCCGATTTCGGTTAGTTGTCGATTGTCATCCACGGCGCCCAATTCGGTTAGCAAGGTAAATCCATCATTTATCATTTTGGTGTTAGGCGGTTCGACAAAGGGAAAGTGGTTCACTTCTCCTAAGCGTAATGATAACATTTGTAAAATGACTGATGCGAGTGAAGTGCGTAAAATTTCGGGCTCGGTAAATTCAGGGCGCTGTTTGTAATCTTCTTCGGAATATAGGCGAATACAAATGCCTGATGCAATTCGTCCACATCGCCCTTTGCGTTGATCGGCACTGGAGCGCGAAATTTTTTCAATGGGTAGGCGTTGCACTTTGTTGCGAATACTGTAGCGACTGATACGGGCTATTCCGGGATCAATGACGGCTTTAATTCTTGGTACTGTTAATGAGGTTTCTGCGACGTTGGTGGCTAATATAATACGCCGTTGTTTGCCGGGTGCAAAAACTCGATTTTGTTCGGCAACGGAAAGGCGGGCATAAAGGGTCAAAATTTCTGTGTCTGGGAGACGATGTTTGTGTAAAGCGTCGGCTGTGTCGCGGATGTCGCGTTCGCCACTTAAAAAAATTAGGATGTCGGCTTGTCGATGCAGTCGGTTTATTTCATCTACGGCATCTATTATGCCTTCTATCATGTCGCTATCTGACAGGGGGCGATAATGGACGTCAACCGGATAGGTGCGCCCTGACACTTCAATAATGGGGGCATTATTAAAATGGGCTGAAAATCGCTGAGTGTCGATGGTGGCGGAGGTGATAATGAGTTTTAAGTCGGGGCGTTTGGGCAAGAGTTGTTTGATATATCCCAATAAGAAGTCAATATTTAAGCTGCGCTCATGTGCTTCGTCAATAATCAGCGTGTCGTAAGCTTCTAAAAATCGATCCCCTTGGGTTTCGGCGAGTAGTATGCCGTCTGTCATAAATTTAATATAGGTATCGGCACTGAGCCGATCATTGAATCGTACTTTATAGCCGACAGCCTGTCCAAGTGGGCTCTCAAGTTCGCTGGCAACACGAGTGGCAACGGTGCGTGCAGCAATACGGCGCGGTTGTGTGCAACCAATAATGCCGGCAATTCCGCGCCCTAACGATAGGGCAATTTTCGGCAATTGTGTGGTTTTACCTGAGCCGGTTTCTCCTGCGACGATAATGACTTGATGTTCTGCCATTGCTGCCGCAATATTGTCACGATGGGTGCTGACGGGTAAGTCGTCTGGAAATTGGGGTTTTGGTAAATTGATGGCGCGGTGTTGGCGTCGTTTCAGGGATTTTTCGATGTCAGCGACGAGTTTTTCAAAAACGGTGCTTTCAATTTTTTGACCGTGTCTGAGAGCGCGAATGCGTTTTTGTAATCGGTGTTGATCGCAGCGCATGACGTCTGTGCAGAGTGTGCTTAGTGTGTTGATTTTTTGATTGGTCATTTTTTTAATGTTGGTTGAGGTTGCTCGACGCGGAACGTCGAGGCAGGCATGATCTCCGCTTCGCTCCGTTACTGCGTTTCCCACGCAGAGCGTGGGAACGAGGAAGGGATTGCTGGTTTATCAACTTAAGTCAATTTTTTTGCTTGTATATTCTCGTTCAAAATCTTCCCAAGTGTAAGACATACCAACCTCCTCTGAGTGATACAATTGATATAATTTAGGACTTAGGCACTGAGTACAACGGATTAACGGAATAAACGGATTAAATATAAAAAAATCATAATGTTATATATTTTATTTTTTTTTAAATCCGTTTATTCCGCTAATCCGTTGTACTCATTATTATGATAAATGAATCAGACATCAGAATAAGAATTAACAGAATAAAATTATTATTAATAAAATTCATAATTCGGTACTTAACATCAATCCTAACAGACGATGCCAACTAATTTCAATAGCTAATGAGCAGATTGGCAATTAAGCTAATCTATAACGGTATCAATAAATGTGCCTCAATTGTTAATATAATTGTCATCAATTGGAGTCCAAAGCTTTGGCTCTGGTGTTTTTTTTTAGGTCATTTTTATATTGGGCAAGCACCCATATAATCAGTATGGTCTAAAAAATTTTTAATATCAAAAAAAATTTAATCTAAAATAAATATGACACAAAAACTCTACATCAAAACGTTTGGCTGCCAGATGAATGAATATGATTCATCACGTATGGCAGATGCTTTACAAGCTTCACACGGGCTCGAACTCACTGAGGCGCCAGAAGAGGCTGATGTCTTATTACTAAATACGTGTTCAGTCCGAGAAAAAGCGCAAGAAAAAGTATTTTCTGAATTGGGCAGGTGGCGACAATTGAAAAAAAATCGACCTAATATGGTTATTGGCGTTGGCGGTTGTGTTGCCAGTCAAGAAGGTGATGCTATTCGTCAACGTGCCCCTTATGTCGATTTAGTTTTTGGTCCGCAAACTTTGCACCGTTTGCCGACGATGCTCACTCAAGCGGCTCACAAGCCAATAATTGATATTTCTTTTCCAGAAATCGAAAAATTTGATTGTTTGCCAAAGGCAAGAAGGGCTGATACCCCTACCGCTTTTGTTTCTATTATGGAAGGTTGTAGCCATTATTGCACATTTTGCGTCGTGCCTTATACTCGCGGCGAAGAATTTAGTCGCCCATTTGATGATATTATTGCGGAAATTGCGATGTTGGCTGAACAAGGCGTGCGCGAAATCACTTTGCTCGGGCAAAATGTGAATGGATATCGGGGAACTATGGCGGGAGGTGATTTCGCCGATTTGGCTTTATTAATAAATTATGTGGCTGCCATTGATGGGATTGATCGGATTCGTTATACCACTTCTCACCCCGTAGAATTGTCTGAGAGCCTTATTGAAGTGTATGGCGAAATGCCTGAATTGGTGAGCCATTTACATTTACCCGTACAAAGTGGCTCGGATCGCATTTTAAGCCGGATGAAGCGCGGACATACGGTGCTAGAATATAAAGATAAAGTCCGCCGCTTGCGAGAAATGCGCCCTAATTTAAGTTTATCATCCGATTTTATTATTGGCTTTCCGGGAGAAACTGAGGCGGATTTTGAGGCGACAATGCAATTAATTGAAACAGTGGGATTTGATCATTCTTTTAGTTTTATATATAGTGCCCGCCCGGGCACGCCAGCGGCGGAAATGCCGGATGATGTGCCGATAGAGGTCAAAAAACAACGCCTTGCCCGTTTGCAAGCGCGGATTAATGAAATGGCTGAGGCTATCAGTCAGTCGATGGTTGGGCGTGTGCAACGGATTTTAGTTGAACATCCATCGCGTAAAAATCCGCAAGAACAAATGGCGGGGCGTACTGAAAATAATCGCGTGGTTAATTTCAAGGCGGATTCTTCTTTAATCGGACAATTTGTGGATGTGAAGATTAGTGAGGCTTTGCCGAATTCTTTGCGAGGGGAGGTGGTTTATGACGATTAAAAACGGAAAGTATTTTAAATACGGCGCATTTATCCTTATTTTTTTAATAGGGTTGATAGCGGTTGGTCTCTATTTGATGCCCCATGATGAGCCAGTTCAGCCGGAAGCCTTTCTACAATTGGATCATACCTCAGAGGTCAACGCCGTCGCGTTCAGCCCAGATGGCAAATTTGTCTTATCGGGTTATTCAGATGGTACGCTGAAATTGTGGGACGTTTCAAATGGGCGCGAGATTCGCACCTTTCAAGGACATAGCAAATCAGTCAAGGCGGTGGCGTTCAGCCCAGATGGCCAATTCGTCTTATCAGGCAGTTGGGATCAGACGCTGAAATTGTGGGACGTTTCAACTGGGGACGAAATTCGCACCTTTAAAGGACATTCTTCTTTTGTAAACGCCGTCGCGTTCAGCCCAGATGGCAAACTCGCCTTGTCGGGCAGCGGAGATTTGTTTAGCAATAAAGATCATACGCTGAAATTCTGGAAAGTCTCAAGTGGGCAGCAGATTCGTAGCATAAAAGCACATTCATCAAGCATAAACGCCGTCGCGTTCAGCCCAAATGGCAAAGTCGTTTTGTCGGGTTCTTATGATAAAATGCTGAATTTGTGGAATGTTTCAAATGGGCACCATATTCGTACCTTGGGAGGACATTCCAATTGGGTAAGAGCCGTGGCGTTCAGCCCAGATGGCAAATTTGCCTTATCGGGTTCTTCAGATAAAACATTGAAATTGTTTGACCTTTCAAATATGGGGAGGTTCCGAACCTTGATAGGACATACCAAATCAGTAAATGCGGTGGCGTTCAGCCCAGATGGGCAATTCGCTTTATCGGGCAGTTGGGATAAAACCATGAAATTATGGGAACTTTCAAGTGGACGCGAGATTAGCACTTTTGAAGGACATTCCAAATCAGTCAATGCGGTGGCGTTTAGCCCAGATGGCAAATTTGTTTTGTCGGGCAGTGGGGATGGTAGTACACGCTTATGGCAAACGGGGAACTTAAAACCTTGAATCGCGGATTTTACAGATGACACGGATGACACGGATTAAAAACCTAAAAACACTTTATTATCTGATCTTTTGACTTTGATTTTAAATCTGTGTAATCTGTGTAATCCGTAAAATCAGCGATTCAAGGTTTTTTTTGATAACACTGCCTTGCCCAAACTTCAAACGACTTGGGCACCCGGGAAAATGGTTAAGATGACATCTCGCTTAGATTTACAAAGCGGGCGTGAGTATTTTAAGGCGCTGGTGACGACGACACCGATTAAGTCGTGGCCAGCATTTTTGGGCGTGACAACTAAGACTAATAAGAGAGGGCTCCAGCGCGTGATATTGTTGGGTAGCCAAACTTTGACGGTAGAAGTTGATTAAGGATCATAATGATGTCTTTTAAAAATGGATCATTTATCGTTATTTTTTTATTAGGGTTGGTGGCAGTTGGTTTGTATTTGAAGCCTGCTGAGGAAGTCTTTGTTCAATTGGGACATTTCCATGAGGTAAATGCCGTGGCGTTCAGCCCAGATGGCAAACTCGCTTTGTCAGGGAGTGGGGATGGTAGTACACGCTTATGGCATGTCGAAACGGGGAAATAAATGGATAGGCATCCAAGATAAATCTTGGGCGCCTAGTACTCAATGCCATATCGTATCGGGCAACCACAAGGGATTGCCCCTACCTTCAATGCCGTTTTTGTAGGGTGCGTCCCACGCACCAAGCTTTGTTTGGAAGGTGCGTGGGACGCACCCTACATTACCCGTCAATTTATTCTTGACAAAGTACTAGGCAGCTTTTTCGGCCCCCTTGATAAATCACGCTTTTTAGGAGATTCAAACATGAAAAAATATCATCTTTCTCTTTTTATTAAAATTTTATACCTCTGTAGTGGCTTGTTTTTTACGTCACTCTCTATTGCAGAAGAAAAAATCATCGTCTCCTTGGGTGATGCGAATAGCGGCAGCTCAGTTATATGTCGTTTGTATAGCATGAACCCAGATGGCAGCCAGCTCAAACCCTTGTTCAGTTTTGAGCAACAAGTAGCAAGCGATGCGCGAATCCTCAAGCCGCGTTTATCTAGCGATCAACAACATATTCTTTTTTCTTCCGATTTTGACAAGATTCGCACTCCCACTAGCGCTAATATTTTTAGTTTCAACATGGAAAACAAGGCACTACAACAAGTCACGCCATATCCAAACTTTGGAGTATTCAATAACACTTGTCCTGATTGTGGTACTGTGACAGGGGTTGTGCAAAATAGCCAAGGATTAACTTTATCCCGCAGTCTGATTTTTTTAGAAGGTATCCAAAAAATTGTTTCTAGCGATGACAATGGACAATTTCGGTTTGACAATGTCCCATCTGGCGCACATTTTATTATCGCCTATCGGCCAGATACCCTATCGGTATATGCTTCAAGCCTTTTGTTTGTTTCAAGTGTGGGCACAACAAATATAACCTTAACCCCAGATCAAGGGAATAAATTATCCATACATAGCCCAGTCTCTTTTGAGAATCGCTTGTATTTTATTTTGGGTTATGAACTGGATTGGTTGGACATTAACGGCAATAGTCGAGAAGATTATTATAAAAAAGTCTATTCAAGCCTAAGCAATAGCCAGTGCATTGGTATTCCTGATATTGGATTTGACGTTGCGCCACGTTCTGGACGTTTACTTATCATGGATTATATTGATGGCTGTCCCAGCAATAGGGGGGTTTATTTGGCAGATAAAGACGGTAACAATGTACAGTTATTGTTAGACTTTAAAGCCGAAAATTCACCGCTACATCTTTCTGGTCTCGGTGAGAATGAGCTATTTTGGTCACCAGATGAAAGTAAAATCGCGCTAGAAAGTACGCTCAATCCTGATTTTTTTGGCTACGATTTTGGTGCTGTCATCGCCGTACTCGATGCCAATCGCGGTGAAATACTGAGCATTATTCCTTTTAATAAAAACATCACCACCGTTAATTTAGAATTTCATGGTTGGAGTCCCAAAGGTGATGCCTTATTGATGAGCAGTTGGACGGATTCTGTTGAAACAGGTGAATTGGTACGAGTGCCGGTTGATGCCCAAGGCATTGCCAATACAGAAGCGGCAACATCTTTAATCAATGGGCGTAATATCTGTGGCGCAACTTGGGTTGACGTGAATACCTCACCTGCGCCATTGGATAAACCCAACATCCAGCTTAATGTGAATGATTTACAGGTTACGGCTGGTTGGCAAGCAGTCAATGGGGCGGATGGCTATCGTTTATATTACGCACCGTATCCCAATGCAGAGCAAATCTATCATATTGATTTAGGCACGCAAACTAATTTATCGGTTACGTTATGGCCAGGTGCTGCTTTTTATGTTGCGGTTAAAGCCTATAACAGCCAAGGTGAGACTGATTATTCTAATATCGAACATTTCACCCTATAGATATTCTAAATCACTTGATTTATCTTGGCAACCCCTTCAAAAACTCAATGCCATACCGTGATGATTCTCGTAGGGGCAATCCCTTGTGGTTGCCCTTAACGGCGATGGCACCCCTTCAAAAACTGCCCCGTATAAGACTCTCTTACCCTAGCCACCATTTTCGGCGTCCCTGTTGCAATAACCTCTCCCCCTTCTGGACCTAAATCTGCCGTTTTTATCACATCCAAATTATGCTCAATCACAACCACCGTATTTCCAACGCCATCGCCTTGACAAGCTTCACAGCGTCCCCCTTTGAAAGTTCTCGAATCGGCTTAAATTGACGGGTAATGTAGGGTATTAAGGTAGAACGGCCAGTTACCCGAACCGCCCCCTCACAGAATCCCGACGTGCGGGACTACCGCATCGGGCTCTTCAAAGTTATTCGCTTTCGCACGCGGCACGTTTTAAAACCCAAGTCTAAA
>JALXAQ010000214.1 GCA_026991885.1 Thiotrichaceae bacterium | reverse complement strand
GGGATGTATTTTTTGTTATTAGTACAACTCATAAATAAATTAAATAATATAATGACTTTGTTAGTTTTTGTTATTAATTCGTTTTTTTCTAAATTAGTTGTACTAAATAAATAAATAGTTTATACCAATAAGGATTAAATATGTCAATTAATTTTATTTTAAAAATAAAAATAGAAAATATAATTAATCAATGGTTATTGAAAGAAGAGCCGCCACCGGATATTCCCCTCAGTAATTTCGAGGCGCTCACCAATGAAATGAAATTGGCAGATGTCATATTGGTTGAAGGTCGATCCAGAATAAGTCAGGTTATAAAGTTAATCACTCAAAGTCAATGGAGTCATTCAGGTCTTTATGTGGGTTCTTTATCAGAGCTTAAAAATGAAAGTTTACGTCAACTGTTAATCGAGCAGGGGATAAAAGATGAAAAGAAAAAATATGTTGTAGAAAGTTTGCTTGGGGAAGGTATGGTTTTAAGCCCTCTTTATAATTATGCAAAAGATAATATAAGAGTTTGCCGCCCAAGGGGTTTGACGAGTGATGATGCGAACGCTGTGGTTAAGCATAGTTTAGAACAACTCGGGCGTGAATATGATATCCGTCAATTATTTGATCTAGCCAGATTTTTATTTCCATATCGTATTTTGCCAAGGCGTTGGCATTCTTCATTATTTCAATATAATGCCGGCAAAACAACGCGAACGGTTTGTTCGACGGCTATTGCGGAAGCCTTTATGAAGGTCAATTTTCCCATTTTGCCCATTGTCAAAATGAGTCAAACTGGCGGAATACGCTTAAGAAAAAGAAATCCTAGAATTTTTATTCCAAAATATTTTGATTATTCACCTTATTTCGACATTATTAAACATCCATTTATTGAGTTTCCAGAAGAAAAATTTAATTTGTTGCACCTACATAGCGTCGGTGCCTATCATAATCTACCTTGGGATAATAAGGAAAACATCGTTTGTAATAGTGCTGATGAATGTTTTGAAATGATTATGATTGAAAATGAGGAGGGAGCAAAATGAACATTTTAATACACCTCATTGCTCTATTTTTGATCTTGCTATTATTAGCCAGAACCTCTTTGAGCCTATTAGTATGGATAATTGGGTTTGCTATAATATTGTTGGCACATCCGATGGCTGGTTGGTTTAGTTGGGAAACTGGTTTAGTCCTATTTGCCGTATTTGTGCCAGTGTCGCTATTGTTATTACTATCCCCAATTCGTCGATATTTAGTCTCTTTTCCGGCTTTTCAACTGCTCAAAAATCACTTGCCGCCTATGAGTGAGACTGAACGAGAAGCCATCGAATCGGGTAGCGTCTGGTGGGAAGCCGAATTGTTTCGGGGTCATCCTGATTGGTCGTTATTGTTGAATTCTCCAAAACCAAAATTAAGTTCAACAGAACAAGCCTTTCTGGATAATGAAACTAATACTTTATGTGCTTTGATTAATGATTGGCAAGTTAATCATAAGGATAAAGATTTAAGTCAGGAAACTTGGGATTATATCAAGCAGCATAAATTTTTTGGTATGGTGATTCCTAGTGAATATGGCGGCTTAGGTTTTTCTGAACTGGCGCATGCTGCGGTTGTCTGCCGGATATCCAGTCGGAGTGTGACTGCTGCTGTCACGGTGATGGTACCTAATTCCTTAGGTCCTGCCAAGTTAATTAAAAATTATGGGACGGATGCCCAAAAAGATTATTATTTGCCACGTTTGGCAACGGCTGAAGAAATTCCCTGTTTTGCCCTGACGGCGCCTGCGGCTGGCTCTGATGCCGCTGCTATTCCTGATACGGGTGTCGTTTGCATGGATAAGGGCGTTTTGGGACTGAAGCTCAATTGGGAAAAGCGTTATATCACTTTAGCACCCGTGGCTACACTGTTAGGGTTGGCATTTCATGCTTTTGATCCTGAGCATTTATTGGGTGATAAGGAAGATTTAGGGCTCACTTGTGCTTTAATTCCAACGAATCTACCGGGGGTTGAATTGGGTAGCAGACATAATCCGCTTGATACTCCCTTTTTAAATGGTCCAACTTATGGTCATGATGTGTTTATTCCCCTGGATTACGTCATTGGTGGAGCTGAACAAATCGGCAAAGGTTGGAAAATGTTGATGGAATCCTTGGCGGTAGGACGCGGTATATCGTTACCCGCTTTGGGTAATGCCACGGGACAATTTTCAGTGTTGACGGGTTCTGCATATACACGGGTTCGTAAACAATTTAATTTGCCGATTGGGTATTTTGAAGGCGTGGCTGAAAAATTGGCCAAAATTGGTGGAATGGCTTATGCGATGGACGCTTCCAGTAAGCTCATCATTTCCTCTTTGGAAGCCGGCGAAAAGTCTGCGGTATTATCTGCCATGATTAAATATTTTAATACCGAGGGAGCGCGTGAGGTTATGAACGCTAATATGGATATTCACGCGGGTAAGGCTATCAGTCTTGGTATTAACAATTATTTAGCGGAGAATTTCAAGAGTATTCCGATTTCAATTACGGTTGAAGGGGCGAATATTTTAACCAGAACTTTGATGATTTTTGGACAAGGAGCGATTCGTTGTCATCCTTATGTACAAGGCGAAATGCAAGCTTTACAACAGGGTGATCTTAAGAAATTTGATAAGCTTTTGTTTGCCCATATCGGACATGTGATGGCTAATAAGGCGAGAGCGTTTTTATATAGCTTAACGGGCGGATGGTTATCGGCTAAACCTAAAGGTTTAAGGTATATTCGCACAATAAATACATTAAGTGCTTCGTTTGCCGTCTTTTCTGATTTTGCATTATTGTTCTTGGGTGGTGCTTTAAAACGCAGAGAAATGCTCACGGGGCAGTTTGCTGACGCTTGGATAGGTTTATGTGTCACTTCTGCGGTCTTAAAAAAATACCATGATGAGGGAGAAAATCAGGAAGAATTGATTTTGGTTGATTGGATTTGTCAGTCGATGCTTTATCAAAGCTATCAGGCACTTGTTAATGTGACTGAAAATCTGCCGTTTTTTGGTAGCATCATGAGAGTGGCTTTTTTGCCGATGAAACCGAGATTACCTTCTCATGCGCTTAGCTATAAGGTGGCTAGGTTATTATTGAAGGATTCCAAGACCAGACAAAAGCTGATAACATGGTGTTATATTCCAACTGAAAAGGATGAATCCTTACGCATATTGTTGGATGCTTATGCCGAAATGCCATTTGTTGATGAGATCGAAAAGAGAATTAAAAAGGCTGGGTATAAAAAGTCTCTTTTAGAAGATGAACAAGCGTGGTTTGAACGCTTAGATCAGTTGATTACTCCTGATGAGCGTGAACGCTATGTGGCTGCTAAAAAGCTTGTTGAACAAGTGATTTCAGTTGATGAGTTTAAAGCAGAGGATTATTGACCTTGAATCACGGATTTTGCGGATGACTCGGATTACACGGATTAAAAACCTAAAAATACTCATTATCTGATCTTTTGATCTTTGATTTTTCTTTTGACTTTGATTTTAAATCCGCGTAATCCGTGTCATCCGTCAAATCCGCGATTCAAGGGTTTTTAGTCCACAGAACGTAGGAAGGTGTAAAACATAAGGAGGCATTCTAATGGATATTGAACTCAGAACCATCAAAAAAATTGCCGTCTTGGGTACCGGCGTGATGGGCTCACAAATAGCGGCACATTTTGCTAATGCAGGATTTGAGGTGATCCTATTTGGCATCGTCAGCGATGAAAAAAACAAAAATTTTGAAGCTGATAACGCTGTCAAAAATTTACTCAAAGCAAAACCGGCACCATTTGCCAGCAAATCCTTTGTCAATCGCATCAAAAAAGCCAATTATGATGAACACCTTGATCTGATTGATGATTGTGACTTTATCATTGAAGCCATATCAGAGAATATTGCATGGAAATTGGATTTATACCAAAAAATCGTGCCACACCTGAAACAAACTTGCATTTTGGCATCCAATACTTCAGCCATTCCATTACAAAACTTAGCTGCCGATTTACCAGACTGGTTAAAACCAAGATTTCTGGGTGTACACTTTTTTAATCCACCACGTTACATGTATTTGCTCGAAGTCATCGCCCACCAAGACACTGACAGCAAAGTGGTCGATTTCTTAGAAGGCTTTTTTGTGACAAAACTGGGCAAGGGCGTTATTAAACCCAAAGACTCGCCTGGGTTTATCGGTAATCGCATTGGTGTATTTGCCATCGCATCGGTACTTCACCATGCAAAACACTTTAAATTGCCCCCTGATTTAGTCGATGAACTCACCGGCTCTCTCATTGGCAGACCCAAAACCGCGACTTATCGGACAATGGACTTAGTGGGTTTAGATACTTATGCCATGGTCGTCAAAGAACTTGCCGGCACACTCACTGATGATCCGTGGAAAGCCTTTTTTTATGTGCCTGATTGGATTGAAAAACTAATAGAAAACGGTGCCATTGGCACTAAAACCAAAAAAGGCATCTATGAAAAAAGAGGCACTGACATTTGGGTTTTTGATGGAGGTGAGTACAGAAAAGCGAAACGCAAAAAAGTAGATGAAGACGTTAAAAAAGCACTACAACAAGCGGACCAATTCACAAGTTTAGCTAAACTGGACAATCCACAAGCTAAATTTTTATGTCGTTTATACAGCGACTTATTCCATTATTGCGCCTATTACTTAAGCGACATCGCGAAGAGCGCCAAAGAAATTGATTTAGCCATGCGCTGGGGCTATGGCTGGGAGCGTGGACCTTTTGAAATTTGGCAAGATTTTGGTTGGCAGACCATCGCAAACCATCTTAAATCAGAAGCCAAAGCCGGCCACCTATTATCATCAGCCACAAAAATACCTGAATGGGCACTAGACCCACATCGTACTGGTGTACATGATGATGAAGGCTCTTGGTCGAGCGGCCAAAAAATAAGCAGCTTCAAGCATCCCGTTTACAAAAAACAATTATATCCCAACAAGCTCTCTGGCGAATCGGCACCTGATAGCACCACGCTTTTTGAAAACGAGGCCATACGCTATTGGAGTTTAGAGCCAGACATTGGCATTTTAAGCTTCAAAACGAAAATGCACGTACTGAGTTATGACGTGATTATGGGTATCAGTCAAGCACTGGATATCGCAGAAAGTCGTCATAAAGCGCTCATTGTATGGCAAGAATCGGCCCCGTTTTGTGCCGGCGCGAATTTGTATGAAGTTTTAATGAGTGCCAAATATGGTAAACTGGATCAAAAAGCGGGCTTAATGGGCAAATTAAAACAAAAGGTGGTCGAGACAGTCTCTGACTTACCCAAGCTTGAAGAAAATATGCCCAATGTCAAAGAAGTCATCGTTCAGCTCCAAAAAGTCTTTATGCGCTTAAAGCATGGACCCGTACCAACAATTGCCGCTGTCAATGGCATGGCACTCGGCGGTGGCTGCGAACTGCTTTTACATTGTGACCGAGTTGTAGCCAGTTTAGAAAGTTACATTGGATTAGTAGAAATTGGCGTAGGCGTGTTACCCGCCGGTGGCGGTTGTAAAGAAATGGCCTTACGCGCCTTTATAGATGCCAAAGGCAATGATATTTTTCCATTTGTGGTCAAATATTTTGAAAATATTGCCAAAGCCACAGTAGCCACCAGTGCGATTGAGGCTAAAGAAATGGGGTATTTGCGAGCGGCTGACAAAATTGTCATGAATCCAAATGAAATTTTATACGTTGCCCATAGCGAGGCATTAGCACTGGCAAACTCCTATACTGCCCCTTGGCAAGTGCCTATCAAAGTCGCAGGCGATGGCGGACGTGCTACTATCCAAGCTCAGTTATTAAATTATTTTGAAGGCGACTTTATCTCTGAACACGATTACAATATTACGACCCAAATTGCAACGGTAATGACTGGGGGTGATGTACCTCCAAACACCATGGTCAGTGATGAACACTTACTCAATTTAGAGGCTGAACATTTTATTACACTGATGAAAACCAAGAAAACTCAGGCTCGAATCGAACAGATGTTGAAAAAAGGAAAACCTTTGAGAAATTAAGGTTTAGTTTGGGTGGGCAAGCCCTTGTGGCTTGCCCCTAGTACACAAGATGCTTTTGTCTGGTGCTGGAGTCCAAAGCTTTAGCTTTGGACGTGACAAAGCTAAAGCTTTGTACTCCAACAACCCGACAAAATTAAATTGACGGGTCATGTAGGGTGCGTCCCACGCACCAAGCTTTGAAGGGTGGGTGGGACGCACCCTACAAAACAATGTTGACAGAGTACTAGATGCGAATATTATTGTAGGGGCAATCCCTTGTGGTTGCCCTTTGCTGCTTTGCCCAATTCTCCCATTGCTCAGTTCTCCTCCCAGTTTATTGTGCTATTCCCCGAAATCTCCCATTGCTTAGACCTGCTCACTTTTGTGACAATGCCTAATATAAAGTGAGTTAAAAAATTATTTTTAGTTGTCAATTAAAATTTAATACAGTATATTTTATGTCAAAAATACAATATTTTACGGCGAAATCTTAACCTATATACTGACTGTTTTAAAATAGGACAGCTACTATAGTTAATTATAATTCATTGAAAATAAAATTTTTTAAAAAAAAAGGGCTAAGAAATAAGGAATAGGCTATGACTGAAGAAGATAAAGAAGCGCAAGCGGATTCATTGTTTGAAAAGGGTTTTAAGGCTTATAAACAGGCCCAATTTCGACCTGCTGGCGAAGCCTTTACCGCCGCATTGAGCAAATATGAAGCCTTGATTGCTGAAGGACGCGCCAACTTTCGGTCTGACTGTGCCATAACGCGCATGAATTTGGGAAATTGCCTTTATGAGCTCAACAATCTTGAGGCCGCCCGCGATCTTTATGAAGAGGCGCTCAAAGACTATCATTTTCTGATTAACAAAGAAAAGCGTAGCGATTTGTTATCCTCCTATGTCAGAACGCGCATGAATTTGGGATTCTGCCTTTATTCACTCGGCGAAATAGAAAAAGCTCACACGGCTTATCAAGATACACTCAAGGACTACAATACCTTGATCGATAAAAAAAAGCAGACAGAATGGCGCCCAACCCGTGCTAAAACGCGCATGAATTTAGGAAACTGCCTTTCTGATCTCGGCAATCTCTCGGCTGCCCGGATGGCTTATGAAGAGACCCTCAAGGAATATGATGCCCTGATTGACAAGGAAAAGCATACCGAATTGCGACCCGATCGTGCTAAAACGCGCATGAATTTGGGAAATTGCCTTTCTGATCTCGGCGAACTCGATGCCGCCCGGGCGGCTTATGAAGAAACCCTCAAGGACTACGATCTCCTAATTAATAAGGAAAATAAGACAGAATTGCGGCCTGCTCGTGCTAAAACGCGCATGAATTTGGGAATTTGTCTCAAAAAAATCGGCGAACTCGATGCCGCCCGGGCGGCTTATGAAGAAACCCTTAAGGACTACGATACCCTAATTGAGAAGGAAAAACGCATAGATTTGCGGCCTGATCGTGCTAGAACGCGCATGAATTTGGGGATTTGCCTCAAAAAAATCGGCGATTTGGAAGCCGCCCGCAGCACTTATGAAGAGACCCTTAAGGACTATGATAAGCTGATTGAGGATGAAAAACAGACAGAATTGCGCCCTTCCCGTGCCATAACACGCATGAATTTGGGGAATTGCTTTTATTCCATTGGCGATTTTAAAGCAGCTCGCAACACTTATGAAGAGACGCTTAAGGAATATGAACGCCTGATTGACAAGGAAAAACGCACAAATTTGCGCTCTTATCGTGTCATCACGCGCATGAATTTGGGAAACTGCCTTTCTGAACTTGGTGACCTCGATACAGGTAGGCGCGTTTATGAAGAAACGCTCAAAGAGTACGATGTTCTGATTGAGAAAGAAAAGCGCACAGATTTGCGGCCTTATCGTGCCATCACGCGCATTAATTTGGGACTCGGTCTTTCTGAGCTAGGTGACCTCAAGGCAGCCCGGCGGATTTATGAAGAGACACTCAAGGACTATGATGTCCTGGTTGACAAGGAAAAACGCTCAGATTTGCGAGCGGCTCGTGCCATAACACGTATGAATTTGGGGAACTGCCTTTATGAGAGCGATGACATCGAAAGCGCCCGGCGCATTTATGAAGAGAGCCTCAAGGACTATGATATCCTGGTTGACAAGGAAAAACGCTCAGATTTGCGAACTGATCGTGCCATCACGCGCATGAATTTGGGAAACTGCCTTTATGATCTCTGCGCCATCAAGGCAGGCCGGCGCGTTTATGAAGAGACAATCAAGGAGTATGATGTCCTAATTGACAAGGAAAAGCGTACAGATTTACGAGCAGATCGTGCTATCATGCGTATGAATTTTGGAAACTGCCTTTATGAGCTTGACGACATCAAGACAGCCAGAAGCGTTTATGAAGAGACGATCAAGAACTACGATTTTCTGATTAACCAGGAAAAGCGCACAGATTTTATCCCCGATCGCGCCATCACACGTATGAATTTGGGAAACTGTCTAAAGCAAATCGGCGAATTCTCAGCGGCGGAAGCGAATTACCAAGCTTCACTCTCTCTGTTGCAAGAGCTACAAGCCGCAGGCCAACTCTTTCCTGATGCTATTAAAATGATGCAAGTTATTGCAGACTGGTACCGCAATCCCCAACGCCCCCCTTATCCTGACAAGCCACGCGCCTTTGAATTAGCACTGCTAGGTTTGGATTGGTTGGACAATTTTTTGAATCCGACAGCCAAAGCTTTACTGTTAGAACAAAATATGCCCCTATTCCACCTTGCCGCCGATTTAGCTTTAGAACTCAACTACCTTGAGCAAGCCTATTTTATTTTAGAACGTAGTAAATCTCGCTCCCTAGTTGAACAAGTGCTTCGCGAACGCGCCGAGTTAAGTACCCAAATTGAGGAACCGTTACGCACCCAATACGTCCAACTGAGTACACGTTTAGATGAATTCGTGAAACCAATCGTGGGCAAGACGGCTTATAGCTGCTTGTTTGCCCCAATCACGAGAACTGTCAAGCGCACTCAAGAAGCCCAACTCTGGCAAGAACAAGCCCAGGTAGAACAAGAACTTGATAAAGTACGCCGCGCCATCGCCGAACAAGATCAGGCATTTGGTGAAGCCATTTCACCCTCCCCTCTAAAATATCAGCAAATTGCCCGCCTACTACGGGCTAACAGCCTAGTGATTGCCTTTGATCAACGTCCTGACTATTTGCACCTCTACGCCATCACTGCCCAAGAAATACACGCGCCGCTGCGAGTAGAGTTAAATGTGCAACAAGTCACGGATAGGGTCAATACCTTCAGAAACAATATCATTCGTGACAAGTGTGTCACTGAAACGAACCAAATGAGCGACTGGCTCACCTCAACCTTGGGTCTGGCGGTCAATCAACTGTTCAACATTGCCCAACCTAAAAATACACTATCAAATAGGTTCGGCTTATTTTCGCGCAAAGGGGGTAAAACGGGCAACTGGCAAGAAATTATTTTCATTCCTCACCAAGCGTGGCATTTGTTACCACTACACTTACTTAAAATCGACGGCGATCTATTAGTGGAACACTACAAGGTGCGCTACATTCCCGCTTTACAGATACTTCGCTTGCTCCATGGGCGCAAGAAGCCAGCCAAGCACGGCAAAGGTTGCATTATTGCCAACCCCGATGGCACTCTACCATCTGCCCAAATGGAAGGCCACACCATTAAAAACGGTCGGCCTGATGATGTCCTACTAGAGGGCTCACAAGCGTCGCTCAAAACGGTCCGTCAATATTTAGAGACGGCTCATCATGGGCACTTTGGCTGTCACAGTTTTTTTAAACCAAACTTAAAGGCGGGCTTAAAACTAGCAGATGGTAGCTTAGAAGCCAAAGAATTATTCACCCGCTTGCGACTGCCCAATCCTCGTCTGGTCGTTTTAAGTGCTTGTAAAACAGAACAGCCAATTAAACCTACCTTTGCGGATGAATATATGAGATTAGTCTCTGGATTTCTGTTTGCGGGGGCGCATAATGTGTTAGCGGCACTGTGGCAAGTTGATGACGATTCGACACGCTTATTGATGGAAGACTTTTATCAAGGCTTGGCGAAAGGCTTATCACCGATATTGGCTTTGCAGTGGGCACAACAGCAATTGAAAGAAATGCCCCGTGAAACGGTGCAAGCCCGTTTGCAAACTCAAAAAATCATGTCCATAAAACCTTATGAAGAGTCTTATTATTGGTCTGGGTTTGTGTTGCTTGGGGATGGTGTTTGAGTAGGGGCAATCCCTTGTGGTTGCCCTGATTTATCTTTAGGGCAACCATAAAGGATTGCCCCTACATTAACTTTCTGCTTTTATCTTCAAAATATTCTTAACCTCTTGGATTTTAGCAATCGCACTTTCCAAGGACTCATCCAATATGGTGATATGCCCCATTTTTCTAAATGGCTGCGTGTTTGCCTTATCATAAAGATGAAAAGACAAGCCGGGAATGGCTAAGGCTTCATGCAAACCTTCAATCTCTGGTGGCCCACTATAACCGGGCTCGCCTAATAAATTAAGCATAGCGGCTGGTCTCAATAAGTCGCTGATACCAAGTGGCAGGCCACTGATAACCCGAATCAATTGTTCAAATTGACTGGTGACACAAGCTTCTATGGTGTAATGTCCCGAATTATGGGGCCTTGGTGCGATTTCGTTGATTAATATTTGCCCTTCACGGGTGAGAAACATTTCTACGCCAAATACGCCAACTCCCTCCAGCGATTCTATCGCGTGTCGTGCAATTTGGCGTGCTTTTTCCGCCGTTATTTCATCAATTTGAGCAGGGGCGGCGACAATATCACAAATATTGGTTTTATCATCAAAAACCATTTCGACGATGGGATAAGTAGCCATTTCTCCCGTCGGCGTTCGCGCAATGATAATGGCTAATTCTTTGTCAAAATCAATCAATTCTTCAATCATAGAGGGGGTTTGTAGGGCGTTGACCCGATCGGCTGGACTTTTCAGGACTACCACGCCTTTGCCATCATAACCGCCCTTTCGCGCCTTTTGTACAACTGGAAAATGCGTCAGCGTTTCTAAATCATCTATTGCCTCAAAGGGTGGCACGGGTATGCCATTTTTAGCAAGCATCTGTTTTTGTGTTAATTTATCTTGGATGATTTCTAAAACGGCTGGTGAGGGGTAAATAGTGTGGCCCTCATTATGCAGACTTTTGAGCGTTTGCGTGTCAATATGTTCAATCTCATAAGTCAAGACATCGCTCACTTTAGCCAGTGCTCTGAGCTTGTCAGCATCGTATAAATGACCAACAATCTGAGC
Source organism: Thiotrichaceae bacterium (assembly GCA_026991885.1). Lineage (GTDB taxonomy): Bacteria > Pseudomonadota > Gammaproteobacteria > Beggiatoales > Beggiatoaceae > Thiomargarita. The sequence continues at coordinate 709 of JALXAQ010000214.1, read as the reverse complement.
ATCGGCAATGTGGGCGGCGGGGCATTGGGGTGCTGCGTCTAATACGGTGACATAAAAACCCATTTGTTTAGCAGCTTGGGCGGACATTTTGCCTAGTTGTCCTCCGCCTATGATGCCTATCCGCTTGATAGGATAGGGGAAAGTTTCTTGATTCATTTATTTTAGTGTTATCGGGAATGGCGGTGTGAAAAATCCTATTTCTTTAAGAAATAGGATTTTTTTGATCTTTTAAATTTTCACTGTTTTGTCGTCTTTTTCTTCATTTCCTCTTTTAAGGTTTGCAATTGTGCGGTGAGCCCTTCAATCTTATTATTAATATCATCCAATGTCATAAGCCCACCTTTTAAAGTTGTCTTAAGCATAGTCGTTTCTTCTTTCAAGCTTTGTTTTAAGGTTTGCAATTGTGCGCTGTGTCCTTTGAGCTTGTCAGTGTGCGCCTTAGCCAATGCTGCAATTTCAGCTTTTAAAGTCGTCTCAACTTGAGCCGTCTCCTCTTTTAAGGTTTGCAATTGTGCGCTGAGCTTGTCATTGTGCGCCTTATCCAATGCTGCCATTTTAGCTTTTAAAGTCGTCTCAAGTTGAGCCGTCTCCTCTTTTAAGGTTTGCAATTGTGCGCTGAGCCCTTCGAGCTTGTCATTGTGTACCTTATCCAAGTTTGCAATTTCAGCTTTTAAGGTTGTCTCAAGTTGAGCCGTCTCCTCTTTTAAGG
>JALXAQ010000213.1 GCA_026991885.1 Thiotrichaceae bacterium | reverse complement strand
GTCTAGCATAGCGCAGTGCATTTTGCACCAGGTTATCCAGTACTCTGCTCATTAGGCGTGATTCAAACGAGCCTGTTTCATTCACACCAATGCCTTGAATCTGATAATGCAGTGTTTTGTTATTCGCCAGGGGCATTAATTTTTCCATGCTTTGATTGATCCATGGGATAAGTTTTTCTAAACACGGAGTTATCTGATGATTCTTCTGGTCAAAACGGGCGTAACTCAGGAGTTCTTCCAGCAACAGATCCAGTTCATTTATATCCTCGTTAATATCACCTATATAGCGAGACTTGTCTTTTTGGTTATTGCTGGCATCAAGCATTTCCAGTGCAAAACGCATTCTGGCAACGGGCGTCCTTAGCTCATGTGAAACTGCCGAGGTCAGTTCCTTTTGTGAGCGCATACTTTGCTGGGTTTGTTCAGCCATTGCATTAAAGGCTTTGGTTATCTTGCTAATAGGTGACCAGCCTTTTTGGGAGATTCGCACGTTAAAGTTGCCTGCGCCAAAATCTTCAGCAGCATATTTCAACCTGGTCAGATTAGACCAGAAGGGCCAGAGCCATAATAGTAAAGTAGTTGCAATTGATAGTATAAATACAGCGATGAAAAGGTAGTGAAAGTTACGGATATACCATGGTATTTCAACAGGTCCAACTTGTAGTATGCTAGAGTGGTTCGGTATTTGCTGAACAAAAGTGACGTAGTTTGTTCCCTGAGTAATATTGATGGATTTGTTTTCTTTTAACATTGCCAGTTGTTTGTCACGATCTTCAAAACGAATACTATCGACATTGGTGACTTTAAGTGGCAGGTCAAAATCTATTTGCAGCTTGTTTAAAATATCTGACCATTTTTCTTGTTCTTCTGCTAATAATTTTGACTGGATTAAATACATCATGCCATCCGAGAATTTCCCACTGGTCACATGCACTGCCATGCCAGATTCATTCACAGATATGCTCAGGTTATAGTCAAAACTAACCCGCCAGGCTAAGGATGTGCCGGGTATTTTAAAGTAGAGAATATCAATTTCTTCCAGATCATCATCCATTTCTTCTCGAGTTTTCGTGCCGTTGATGATCTGTATGTTGGTTTCTTCATTTGTAACTACCTTGCCATTTTCTAATTGTTCCAGTTGTTTTTTGCTTAAATCCAGGGATGATATTTCAGCCAGTTTAAATTCATCACCAAACAGTTGTTTATAGCGTTGCAGAAGCTTGTCTATCTGCTGCTTGTTTAAACCCTCAAGCGATTCATTTAATAGTTTAAAGGTTCCTTTTGAAACCTTTTCATCTATTTCTGCACCTGTACCTATTGAATCACCGAGAAATTCAATACCAGAAAGATAAAGTAAAAACACACCAAAAGAAGCAATGACCATCAGGTAGAGCGTAAAAAAGAGCTTAGCCATTACTGCCAACCATCAGCAACAAATAAATAGCCCTGTCCACGTATCGTTTTGATGCCTTTGGGTTTGGCAGGGTTATCATTGAGGAGTTTTCGCAATTTTGAAATCTTGATGTCGATGGATCGGTCAAGCCCGTCATATTCCACACCTGTCAGTGCTTCGCTGATCTGGTCACGGCTAAGGATTTGCCCCGCATTGCTTGCTAAGAACCAGAGTAGATCAAATTCGGCGGTGGTAAGATCAATAGTCTTCTGATTGTGTGATACAAACCTTGATTTATGATCAATCTGAAGGGAAGTAAATTCCAGCTTATCCAGCTCGACTAAAGGATGGGTTCGCTCTGCGCCAGTCCGTCTTAACAAGGCTCGAATTCGGGCAAGCAACAAGCGTGGCTGGACGGGCTTAACCACATAATCATCTGCACCAATCTCCAGCCCTACGACTTGATCAACATCTTCATCTTTCGCTGTTAACATCAAAATAGGACCGCTAAAGCTGGAACGTACCTGTTTGCAAACTTCAAATCCATCCAGCCCTGGCAACATTAAATCCAAAACCACCAGATCAGGATTCAACTCTAGAATCCGTTGTACGGCAGTGTCACCGCGAAATTCAGTTTCAACGTGTAAGCCATGTTTTTGCAGATACTCAACAACCAGTGCCGAAAGCCGCACATCATCCTCTACCAGCAGAATCGTGTGGTAGGGAGAGAGTTGATCATGATCAGTTTCTGTTTTCATCACTTTAATAATGTCATATTTAAATGATTCATTCTGTTAAGGTTTGTTGCTAATTTGTAACCTTCTGTAGACTACAGAAGCTTACATTTTATTACACAATAACAACCAAGTGTCTACATACCTTTCATTTCAGCTCACTTATTCTTACCTCTGTAGCAATATTTTTGATTTTAACAAGAGGAAGTAATCGTGAGACATACAAACAAACCAAAGAACCTGACACACCTGCTAATGGTAACAATTTCTCTCGCTTTAACTGCAAATGCCTATGCCGATTTTGGTTTAAGTGCAAATGTAGCCACCGAAGATGACTATAAAAACCTTGACAATAAGGCAGGCCTTTCACTAGGAGTAGAGTATCGCGGAGATAAATTCAATATTGGAAAAGATGGTATTTCTTATGAGTTTATCCATACAGATAAATATGCAGTAGAAGCCCTGGCAACCTCAAACAATTATGGTTTTGAAGCAAAAGATGGTAAAAGCTTCACCGGCATGGACAAGCGAAAAATATCTATTGATTTGGGAGGACGAGTGATTGTGAATACAGGCATTGGTCCCGTTACGATTCATGCAACAAAGGATGTCCACGCAAGCAAAGGCTATGAAGCGGGTATTAAAGTCGGCGGCATTGCGCCTCACCCACCGCACTGGACGGGAGAGCGAAAGCTTACTGTCGCAGCAGCAGCTGGACTTCGTTATCAAAGCAAAAAGGTGATTGACTATTATTATGGCGTAAAAGACTCAGAAGCAACCGCAAGCCGAAACTTCTATCTGGGAAAGTCAGCTATCACACCTTATCTGGGTGTTGAAGCACAGGCAGATTTGACAAAGCACATAAGCATAACAGGTAATTTGAGTGTTACTAAACAACCGAATGCAATCCGCAACAGTCCCCTGACGCAAGATAAAAAATACCAGGCTGAAGCGAATGTTGGATTTACCTACTGGTTTTAGCGAAACATCAATACGCGGAGTATAGGAAGAATAAAAGCCCTTTTTCTCCAAGTCTAGCTGATGCTGTAGTCCGAGAATGACGCGCTACTTTGCCAGTGAATGGCCCTGAATCCGCCCTGTGTTGCCACCGATCACGCCGAAGATTCATCTGTTCTTGCCGACAGCCGGGGTCAACCCGACCCTCAATGTCATTCACATAAAAACAAGAATTCAGATAAAAAACCCAGTTTTTCTTTAACATCAACAGATTGAAGCAGGCTCATTTTACTGACAATAAACAATTAACTATAAGGCTCAGACATGCCACTATAACCATCAATAAACCCACTTGAGCAATCGGATCTGAAATGATCACAAAAATCTCCATAACACTATCAGGCTGTTATTTCCCAAAAAAAGAACTGGTCTGGTTTTACTGGAAAGGCATACCAGGATACACCAAAGGGCGAAAAACTGGATATCATGACGACGCTTGTTGAGGCTTATGAAGCCAGGCATTTCCCGATGGATTTGCCCGACCCTGTTGAGGCCATCAAATTCCTGATGGAGAAAAAAGGTCTCACACGTAAAGATCTAGAAC
>JALXAQ010000212.1 GCA_026991885.1 Thiotrichaceae bacterium | reverse complement strand
CGTGTCGTTCGTTACCTATGGACACGCAACACTCGATACAGGTGGGTGGTTAGCCCTTACCTGACCGGGACTTTCACCCAGCAAGAAATGCCAAGCTTCGCTTGGCGCACGCACCCTACGCTTGCTGAGTACACAAGTTGAACAACAACAGGGACAAAATCAGTTGTTAACGATTGAAATCGAGGAATTTGTTGGGCAAATTGTTTTGCAAGACAAAAAACCGGCGTATGTTTCCTTGTCTCGAAAAAGTGACACGAAGTAAAAGTTTAGAGGAGTCCAAGATTTATCTTGGATGTCTTATTTATGAAAAAACTCTAACAAGTCACCACGACGAAAAGTAGCAGCAAGACGCTGTAGCGGTATTGTCTGTGTACCATATAACTTTTTAAGTGCTTCTTCAAGTTTGTCGATGGCTAATGAATAAATATCTTCAAAAGAATGATCAAGCAAGTTTTTGGCTTGGGTAAAATTTTGATGATCCAGTTGTTTTAAAGAAATATTCAATTTTTCTAGCAATAGTTTTCCTATCAACATGGCTAAAAAATAGTTCGCATAAGGGAGAAAACGAGGCGCATTATCAGTGCCCCGTTTACGTGAACGATCTACCTTTCTTAAAATGAATACCGCGATTAATAGTTGTGCCGCATTCAGTTGCTCATTGAATATGTCTTCATAAAATTGACCAAAAAATTGTTCTTCCCGAAAAGAACGCACAACATGGGGCTTACGTTGCCAAATCGCTAAAATGGCGCGTGCCGCTATTTGCAAGGCTATAGTCGAGGCATCTCCATTCATCCTATCACGTTTACGTTGATAGGTATATCCTAAGTCTTTGATGGCTAATTCTAATTTACGTTGAATCTCATCATTGGCTTTTAATTCGCGTAAGTTAATCGGTGTTTGACTATTCGTTGCATAAGTGATATTGCGAATGAGATTGTCATCTTCCTCTTTTAATTCATAAAGACGGAGTAAGACATAAGTTTCTTCAAAAAATCGTATATGCTCCAAACTATCTAAGGTATTCTTTATCGTCAGACAAGTTTGTCCCCCATTAATGATTTGCCCGTTAGTTATTTGGAGATTCCAATTTTTGTCTTGAAGCCGGCTATGACGAAATTGATTACATATCATGGTAATGCCGTTATTGTAAAAATAGAAGTTTTTGCGACTCTCTTCATCAAGCAAACTTTCTCGAATACGTTGATTGACCCAATTTTTGTGAAGCCCCAAATAACGGCGCACATTACGTTCTAATAGTCTTTCGCCATGTTGATCAAATAAGGCTTTGATTTCTGTTACGGGTACTTTTCCAATTAATATGCGTTGATAATCAAAGGTTTCATCGTCAATCATCGCCTTTCCCACCAATTGCAAATTTTCTATTTTAATGGGCTTATTTTTTTGTAATAATTTGACCAATTCATCATGGTTAATATGTAACCATTTAACTTGATTGCCAAAGTCGGCTGAATCAAGATATTGTTGTGTGATTTCATGCCAAGATAAGCCATTATTACAAAGCATCACCCGCACTGTTGGTAAACAACCATCTCGTATGAGGGCACGTATTTCTTCAATTTTAACTTGTAATTGGGGATTAAGTGTCATCAGTTTGTCAGGGTCAAATAATATTTTTATCGTATTAATTAATTTAATGATGGCGTTTTCTGGAAAATGAGACGTACCATCAAGCTTTGATTTATATTTACCCTGAAATAGTGTGACCAGAAATTCTCCCTCTTGGGGCGGCTCACAATGTAAGCCATCTATACCAGCATCGTTACCGCCTTCAGTTAAACAGTCTAAAGCGTCTTCCAATGACAGTTCTAAAACGGTTTGAATGCACAGTAAGACAAAAGCCGCAGAGATAAAAAAATTTTTATCTTTTTCGAGGGTTTTATTGGTATTAAGTTGTTGTTTTATACTATTTTCATATTGTTGTGCTAATTTTTTTATTCGTTGATCGATAATGCTAAGATTGATATTCATTTTTGATAGCCCCCTTTAAGTTTTTTAACGACAGCCAATTTAGCCGTTTTTGAAACGTCCAGCTTTTTTTGACCCTGCTTTTTTATTTTACAATAAATGAATATTTTAGTTTGACCGAAAAAGAGTTATACTATTATAACTTATTGAAAATAAGTATATAAATAATTTTTTTTTATTTGCAAATTCTGATTCAGATGATATATACTATCTTAAAAAAATTTATCTCCACCAATCGACGACCTTCCATAAAATCACTGTTGATACAATTTCTTATCAACTTTGCCATCGCTGTTATCGTGCTTCAGTATCAATCTTTCAATGAAAATAATTCTGAGTATGCGCCGCAAATGGCTTTATTTGAAATTGATGAGCAAACTTACCGCCAATGGGGCTCACCCATTCTCACGCCACGCGATAAGCTCAAATCTTTGATTGAAAAGGCTGAACAAGGGGGCGCGAATGTGATCGTGGTCGATATCGACTTAACTTGGTTAAGTGACGGCTGTTTCCATGCGCCCGGTGAAACGCCTGCTTGTTCGCCTGTCAATTTTAACACTGATGTCGCTTTAGGCTTATATTTGCAAAAACTCAATAAAGAATTTTATGAGCCTGACAAATATGACACGCCCATCATTTTATTAAGGCGCACCTATAGATTGCCGCTGGATGAAAATGGAGGACTCAATACTCAAGCGTTTTTAGAAAAGCCTTATTCATTTTTAGAGGCTTACGTCAAAAAAGAAAAAAATGTTTTTTGGACTTCAAGCTTTTTTGTTGAAGATGGGCAGCGTTGGCAATTAGCCAGTTTGGTGTGCGAAGATAATCATTTAAGCGTTGTGCCATCTATGCCTTTATTAGCGGCAATCGCGCAACGCCATTCTTGTGAAGACAGTACTCGCAAAGCGGCTTATCTGATTCAAGACTTTAAAGCGCGTTTGAATGCTTGGGCACAAAGCTTACCCTGTGATATTAAGCAAGGCACGACTATTGCCCAAATTTGTCAAAAAATGGATTGTCCTGATCTTTCTATAAGTTTGCCTGAAACCCATACGATTGATTTAGCGCAAGGGACTGAAAAAATAGTTTTTACACAGTCCGATCTCCACCTATACCGTGCAAACAAGCTATTAACAGCGAATGTGGATAAACAAATTGTATTGATTGGTGCCACGCATCATATTCAAACAAAAAAAAGAGATAATGTTTATCTTGTTGCCAATGCGGTTGATACTTTGTTACGATTTGGGCAATTGAATCCGCCAGCCTATAAAACATTTTTTCTATTAGTGATCATGCTGACGCTGATTTTTGCCTATTATGAACTTATTAAGGCTTTAATATTCGGTAGCATCATTTTATTTATGTTTGTAGGCTGGTTTTAATTCCTAACCTTTTGGAGTCCAAGATTTATCTTGGACTTGTGCCAAGAGAACTTGCATCCGGGTGCGTGACTGGGCCGTATTCACTGCTATCCCAATACTCTGCATCACTTGTTCCAGAAAATCCTGTTGATGCTTGGTCGGTTTCTCAGAAAAACCCATTTCAATCACCCCTTTCACCGTCTTTTCATACAACACAGGGATCAGTTGGACATGGTGAGGTAGCGTTGTCACCAGATTCGATTGAAGAATATAAGTGCGTTCTGCCGGCGTATAGGTACGAAAAATGGTTTTTTGTGTATCAGCAGCCTCTCCAACCAATCCTTTACCC
>JALXAQ010000211.1 GCA_026991885.1 Thiotrichaceae bacterium | reverse complement strand
ACCGATTCAAGTGAACAATATAAGGCATAGTAGTTGCCTGTTTCATTCAATTGCTGGGTTAATTCTAACAAGAGTGTAGTTTTGCCAGATTGGCGGGCGGCATGGATGACAAAATATTGCTTTTGGTCAATCAGATCAATGAGACCTCCGCATCGCTCCTGTGCCGGTAGCATATAGTGTTCATCAGGGTTACATGGTCCGGCAATGTTAAAGGTTTTTCTCATGTCTAATCTCCTTTATCAGTTATAGGTGACATCGGGCAACCATAAAGGATTGCCCTAACCCTTCACTCCTCAAAACACCGCTCACTTTCTTCATCGTTCATCTGCATCTTAGCAAATTTAAACCCGACTTCTTCTTGACAAAATTGGCTGACGTTAAACGAAGCATCGCCAATTTGGCACAAAGGATTCTTACGCATTTCATCGGGTTCACAAGCTTTTAATAATACGTCATATCTCAAAAAACCAGCTTTGCCCATTTCGCAGTAGTAAATCTGGCACAATTGTAGTGCCCTATTTCTAGTTTCCAACGCATTCTGTTGGAGTTCTTTAATGAGTTCGGCTATTTTCTGAGCCTCAGCAAGCATTTTATCCATTACCTGGGATTGCGCTCGCACTATTCCATTAACGCCATTTTCTCCATACTGATCAGAAGCACCAATGAGAGCCAAGCTTAAATCTCTATTTTTATCTCTAAGCAAGCCTTGTTGCCATTGGGCGTATCTATCAATAATGCTTTTGCCAACGCTATAAGCTTTTTTGTAGTCATTCACTAATCGCGTCACCATTGTGTTCACTTTTTCATCATAATGCGCTTTGAGTGTTTCATAAAGCTTCACCACTTCATCAGAATCCTGCTTTAAAACCTTAACCGCCACTTTAGCGCGATCCAATGAAGTTTCTGCTAACTTTTTATTGGCTAAATAAATCCTGGCGAGGGATGATTTTGCACCCAATTGTTCCTCAAGCACTGTATCCGCTTCGTTGTCAATGATCGCTTTTATGGTTTTTTTAGGTAAGCGGAGCAATTGACAACGCTCATTAAATGCGGGATTGAGTGGACCATTTTTGCTTGAATAACAGGATGCCATCTCATCTAGTAAGTCATCCACATTTTTGGAAGATTTGGCTTCATAATCAAATCTCGCATAAGCCCAATTAATATCCGCAAAACTGGCAATGGCGCTACGTCTGGCTGTACAGAATTGGGACTCCGACAGCGTCGTTGCCCTTTTATTAGCCCGTTTAGCCAAGCGGCATTGTAGCAATCCCTCCATCAAGGCGGCTAAATTTTGTTGAGATGCCCAAAGTCCTTGTGTTTGCAAATCTTGTAGTAGGCTAATCGCGTTTTCAATTTTTAGCCTGTCTGAGGTGGGCTGGTGAAATAGACAAACGGCTTTTCTAAACTCGGCTAAGCGATGACTGAGCAATGGGTGTTTTTTCAAAAGCTGATTAAAATGCGCTTGACAATCTGGCGCGGTTATATCGGCTTTTTTAATCAAAAATGGAGTGGTTGGTCGCACATTTTCCCCTCCCTTTCCGATCATTGGCGTTGTTAGTAGGGTTAGTGTTAGCCCTAGTGTCCAAATTTTTTTCATTAATTTTACCTTTTGTTTAGTTTTGTTCCCACGCAATAACGACAAGGATTACATTTAAGAAGGGATAAGTCAAAACCTAACCAGAACTCAATGCCATTAAATTAAGGTTTTTTGTAGGGTGGGTAGAGCGAAACCCACCATTGTTATAAATTTACTTCGTGACTTCGTTTCAACCATTTGGTGGGTTTCGCTACCCACCCTACAAAAAAAACGTATTTATGCTTAACTTAATGGCATTGAACCAGAACTGGGTTTTGACTTATCCTTTTTTAAATGTAATCCCTGTAGTTATTGCGGTTTTTTCAACTTCAAATCTTATCTCATACTCTTAGCATAAACCAAATAAAACCGAAATTCCGCCCCTTCATAAGTACACCCCGCCGGCGGATTGGGCAAAACTAACTCATAACTCCCGATAACGGGCAACCCCATCAAAGGCATCGCGGCACCCGTATCATCCGGCGGTGTCTCATCCTCTAAGAAATTATATAAATAATGTCTTTGCGCCCAAAAATTGCCCAATTGATTGACCAAATTCTGATCATTATTCAAGCTGATATAAGAGCGTTTCGTTGATCGAGCCGGTGTGCTCAAAAAAACCGGACTCAAAGTCGAATCATTGGCTGACATTTCCTTAAATACAAACCCTGAGCCATTATGCGTAATCCGTACTGGACGACGTATAAAATCACATGTAGGCTCATCGGGAAAATCTATGCCTACGTGAAAATCAATCAGCATCAGATTTTGATTGGTTCCATGTTCATCAGGATCAAAATTATTTGACCATAATGAAAAATAGCCACCCGCCGCTTGATTATCCCGCGCTGCCGGAGAAATTTCAAAAATCGCTTTTCGTTGTTGTGCCAGTGCATTCGCAAGTCCACTCCCTCTCGGTACGCTAATATTTGACATTTCTGTAATCACTTGGGCATTTGACCATAAGGCTTGATCGGCAATCAGCTTTTGTAACGCTATTAAGTCATCATGCGTTTTCACGTAGCTGATTTCACTAGAAAATTGTGTATTCTCCGCGACACTGATCATCGCTTCTATCCGATTTCTCAATAAATTCAGATACCGATTAGCGGATTCCATCAATCGACGCTTATTATGGATAAGTGTGGGCACGCCTTTGAGCAATGTCGCTATATCCGCTTGAGTGGCGATAAATAGCTTATCCTTTTTGGCACCTGCTCCCTTACTTTCCTGAAGATTATTCATAAGAATCTCTCGCTCGGCTTGGATTTGCCTACTGATGTCCTTTTGATAAGCTAACATGTCCTGAGTGAGTTGGGTTTCTTCTAAGGATAGCTGCGTTTGTTGTTGCTCGATGCTGATCAATTGATCAATGGTTTGTTTCAATTGATCGGTTTGGCTTTTTTCTTGTTTAATCACTGCCTCTACATAGCCAAGCTCTATGCCTTCAACTGCAATGATTTTTTGCAATTCCTCCTTGTTAAGCCGTTTTAATGCCGCCTCTTGAGCCGAGACTTCTTGTTCAAGCCCACTCAAATCGCTTGCCAATTGTTGGATTTTCTCAATACTAGCGGTTGAATAAGCTTTGAGTGTCTCTATCGACTGAATATCGCGCTCTAAAACCGATAATTGTGTCTCCAACTCCTGTGTTTGATGTTTGATAATCTCAATTTGCAAACGCTGCTTTTCGATTTCTCGTTTTTGGGTGGCTATCGCAAATTGGAGTTGATCATTGCGTTGTCCCGCTAATCCCCATTCTAACAGGCGTTTGCGATGCTCACTTTGGGTGGCTGCGATGTTGGCTTTCAGTCGGATTTTTTCAAATTGCGCGTCTTGAACAATCTCTTGTTTTTGCAGCAAGAGTTCTTGTATATCATGCGCTTGCTGCATCCCTTTGCCGTAAATTTCTTGAACCGTTCTCAAAACCTGAGACTGACGAATATCAGCCTCAACTTTTTTAAGCGTCATTTGTCCTTTGAGTTTTTCCAAGGCAGCTGTCAGTTGTAGAGCCTTTTCATCTAAACTGCCCTCTGATTCTGCCCACTTTAGCACTCTGTCAAGGGCATTTTTGGCACCTTCATAAGCTGCCTTCGCTATTTTTGAGGGATCGAATTCTGTTCCTGCTCCTATTCCCGCTATGATATTAGGGAGTGCGCTGGCAATCTCATAAGCCTTTTGAGCCGCTGTCACGATTTGTTCATATTTCTGTTTAATATCTTTGATAGTCTTGAGCAATTTCAAGACTTTTTCTATATGGCGCTGTAATTTTGTGATATGCGTTCTCATCTTTGCCAGTTGAGCATCTGCCCTTTTTTGTTCTTTAAGGGCAATTTTTTTGGCAAATTCTATTTGTCTTTTTTTGAGCTTGAGGTTATTTGGACATTTGACGGATAAATCAATCAAAGGCTTTATACTATCAGGTATCGTTTCTACACCCGTCACGCAAACCAGCAACTGTTGAACGGAGTCAATTTTTTGTTGCAGCAACATTTGTCGAGTTTTTGTCGCCTGTTTTAAATAGTCCGTTTGAGTGTAACTGGGCTTTACTGAGGGGCAAGCGTCGCCATTTTCAGCACTAAATTTGTGCGTTGGTTGGACTCCAAAAAAGGCCAATTCTTTCTCTAATTGGCAAATAGACTCTTTTAGGAGGGCACGTTTTTGCTTAAAAATAGCGGAGCGCTCTTTTTTGATTCTATTGATTTGGGCTTGGGATTCAGCGATTCTATTTTCAGCCATCTGAATCCTTAAATTATTAGACTGAATACTGTGGGTGAGTGCTTTTTTCTTGCCCTCATTTTTAGTCAATTCTCTTTCATATTGGGTGAGTTGTGCATGATAGGCACTGATTTGCAATTGAAGATTTGTCTTGGCGACTTGCCAGTTCATAAGCCAGCGTAAATCAGCGATGCGTGTTTTGAGGTCGTCTTGTTTGACTTTCAAAACATCCATTTCAGTTTTACTGACAATCAATTTTTTTCGATGTTGCAATTCTGTCAGTTTCGAGGCGAGTTGAAACTGGAGCTCATTTTTGCGCTGTTCAAGTTCAAACGTTGTCGATTGCTCAAGCGCCTGTTGTTTTTTTAGCTCTGCTTGAGCACTTGAAACTTCGTTAGCATAATCCTTGGACATATCTTCAAGCATCGCAATCTTGTAGGCACTGGCTGTGGTGGATAATTCTTTATCTTTGCGGGCATCATCAATTTTTTGGGCTTGTTGTGTGCCTTTAGCCTTTAACCAGCTTGTTGAGAGTCCGACAATTTTGTCTTCTATATGTTCGACTTGCTGAGCAATTTTGTTAATTTCAGCCTGCAATTTTGGCACATCAAAAATGCTATATTCTTGTGGATCGATATTGAGGAAGAGATAGCCTTTTTTGAGTGATTGTAGGCGCGTATTGAGTTCGCTTTGTAGCAGGATAAAATCGGCTCTTTCGGGCATTGCCATCAGAGTTTCTGCGACAATCAGTCTGGCTCTTTGGTAGTAGGCGCCGGCATTATTCTGGTTGTCTGTTTGTTGAGCCCCAATGAGATTAGCTAAGCCTCTGATGCGGGTTTCTGATTGTGCCTGATACCAAATATCTGCGAGTGCCATGTAGAGTTGGGCTTGGTAGTATTTGAAGTCGGAAGATTTTTTGATAAATTCCCGAAATGATCCTTGAAAATCCAAGAGTTTTTGGCCTTTTTCTAGGAAAGCAATGTGCTTGTCAATATTTTTGGCTAAGTTTTCTGGCAAGAGGAGAGGTGTTCCTACCCCAGATTTGTTGGTGTAGTAGCGAATATCACTGGCTTCAAAGAGGAAATATTGCCCTAGTTGGGTATAACAATCGAATGAACATAAGCGAGGGAGTTCATTATCGCTGCAATTTTCTAACAAGGTGTTGTTATAGAGATCAGTCATGCTGGCAATATCTCCACGCACCAGGGCAATTTTCATGCGCTGTTGAAATTTTTCTACGGAGGTTTTTGCCTGAGTTTCTGTCATCTGCGATTTGCAGACTTCGGCGTGAGTGGGCGTGAGTGTCTCTATTAATACTATGAGCGACAACGCTGCGATCAATAATGGGGCGGTTTTGGTTAGCGGTATTTTTAGCATGGTTTATTTCCTTTGTTTTCTATTGATTGTTGTAATAACAGCTTGCTTATCAGCCCATTTACGCAGCCCTAATTCCCACAAACTGAGGGCTTGTAAGGCTGAGGTTTTGCCCGAATTATTAGGACCCACAAAAACCACTGAGCGTTCAAATTCTGCATATTCCAATTTTTTGAAGTTTTTGATAGTGAGTTTGGTAAACATATCAACCCCCCTTAAGTACCATCAAGTCCAAAGCTAAAGCTTTGGACTCCAAAATCTCCGACTCTGTTATTATAGGAGCCTTAAGGACTGAGTTCAAAAAAAAAAACTGATTTCTAATTTAACTATGTTCATTTATCACCATATTGTCTTAAACAACGAGCAGCACAATGGAACATCAATCCGCCCTCATACAATTCATCAGTGACACAGGATTATTAGCAGGAACGCTAGGGTTGTCCGTTTATTTGTCTGGCTATCCCTGGTCCGACAAGTACAGCATTGCTGCTTTAGGCGGTGTGCTGCTGTATTATTTATTAGCACAGATAAATGGCTTGTATATTTATTGGCGTAGCACAAACTTGTCATGGGAACTTAAACAAATTGCATCGTCTTGGTTATCGGTGGTGCTAGTCTTTTTGCTGCTAGCTTTTGTGACTAAGGCGGAGTATTCACCTCAAGTAATGTTAACTTGGTTTGTCCTAGCCCCACTCGCCGTTGGATTATGGCGTTGGTGGTTTCGAGTCTTATTAAGAAAACGACAAATTTTTGGATTTACTCGGGTTGCCATCGCTGGTGCAGGTGAGTTGGGAAAACGATTAGCGCAAACCATTGAGCGCCATCAGGGTATTTCTATTATTGGTTTTTATGATGACAAACGGGTGGAGGATTCAATCAGGGGCAACTTGGAGACTTTAATACAGGATGCCAAAAATGGACAAATGGATTGTATCTATATCACCTTACCCATGTCCGCTGAAAAGCGAATAAAAGCACTTTTATTAGATTTGGCAGATACGGCAGTTATCGTTTACATGATACCAGACTTGTTTAGGTTTGACCATAGTCATTGGCAAAACATCGCAGGGCTTCCTATTATCAGTATTTATCGTCCTCCATTAGGCAAGAAGTCAACGGCAGTAAAACAAAGCTAGCACAAATGGAAACACACATTGCTTATGATCTATATTATATAGAAAATTGGTCTTTGTGGCTTGATATTAAGATCGTTATTTTGACGATTTTAAAGGGATGTTTTTTGACAATTGGGAACTTTTATGGAAAAAAAAAGTAGCTATACTTATGAAGAATTGCTTCAATGCGGGCGCGGCGAAATGTTTGGTCCGGGTAATGCACAATTACCGATGCCACCTATGTTGATGTTTGATCGTATCATCAGCATTACTGAAAATGGGGGTAACGCCAATAAAGGCAGTATTATTGCCGAACTTGATATACATCCTGATTTGTGGTTTTTTGATTGTCACTTTCCCGGCGACCCGGTGATGCCTGGTTGTTTGGGCTTAGATGCGATGTGGCAATTGATTGGGTTTTTCTTAGGCTGGCTCGGTGGACCAGGGCGTGGGCGGGCACTCGGGGCTGGCAACGTCAAATATGCAGGACAAGTGACCCCTAAGAATAAACTTGTGACTTATCGTATTGATATGAGAAGAGTTATCATGCGAAAATTAGTAATGGGCATCGGTGAAGGCGTGATGTCGGTTGATGGACGAGAGATTTATTTCGCCAAAGACTTACGTGTTGGTTTGTTTACTTCCACCGATAACTTTTGAGAGGATTATGCAGTGAAACGTGTTGTGATCACAGGGCTTGGTATTGTATCCAGTATTGGCAATAACAAGCAAGAAGTCTTGGAATCCCTGCGTCAAGGACGTTCAGGCATTGAATTTAATCAAGAATATGCTGATCTTGGTTTTCGCACCCATGTTCATGGTGCCATTCACCTTGACTTGACTGCTTTAATTGAGAAAAGAGTGAAACGCTTTATGGGTGACGCAGCGGCTTTCAATTATTTAGCCATGCGTGAAGCGATTGCCGATGCGAATTTGTCAGACAATGAAGTTTCTAATCCGCGTACTGGTTTAATCAGCGGCTCAGGCGGCGCGTCGCCTGCCAATCAGGTATTAGCGACGGATATTCTGCGTAGCAAAGGCTTACGCAAAATTGGCCCTTTTATGGTACCCCGCACGATGGGCAGTACCACTTCTGCGTGTTTAGCGACACCCTTTAAAATAAAAGGGATAAATTATTCTATCAGTTCAGCCTGTTCTACCAGCGCCCATTGTATTGGGAATGGTTATGAACAAATTCAAATGGGCAAACAGGATATTGTCTTTGCTGGCGGTGGTGAAGAAGTACATTGGAGTTTGACCATGTTATTTGATGCCATGGGAGGCTTATCTTCTAAGCACAATGACACGCCACAAACAGCCTCACGTCCTTACGATGTCACCCGTGATGGCTTTGTGATTTCTGGCGGGGGCGGTATGGTTGTATTGGAAGAATTGAGCCATGCCCAAGCGCGTGGTGCCAAAATTTATGCGGAAGTCGTTGGTTACGGCGCGACATCGGATGGTTTTGATATGGTGCAACCCTCGGGGGAGGGGGCAGTGCGTTGTATGCAGCAAGCCTTAGAAACGGTATCAACCCCCATTGATTATATTAATGCACATGGTACGAGTACACCGATTGGTGATGTACGCGAACTTGAGGCCATTAAAACCGTTTTTAAAGATAAAATACCGCCGATTAGTTCCACTAAATCTTTGACGGGACATGCTTTAGGGGCGGCGGGTGTTAATGAGACTATTTATAGTTTGTTGATGCAGGAAGCGGGTTTTATCAGTGCTTCTGCCCATATCACGGAGCTTGATCCGCAGGCTGAGGGGATGCCCATCGTGCGTGAGGTTCAAGAGAATGTGACGCTTGATACGGTGATGTCTAATAGTTTTGGTTTTGGTGGTACGAATGCTTGTTTAGTGTTTCAACGCCTCGTAAAATAGAAAATTGTTCTAAAATTGGCTCTGTCACAGGGGCCAATTTTTTACGCATCAAACTACCAATCGCCGTCGTGCGCGAAAAAATCGGCCTAAGCACTGAATAACCTAATCCTGATAATATCAACATCGCTTTCACAGAATCCTGCATCTCAGGCATCACCGCTAAAATTTCCCGCCGCTCAACTGAAGTGGTATCGAGGCAAGTTTCGCAACCGTTTGAGGCACGTTCTACCAGCGTGATGATATTCATATCATCATCATAATTATCAGGGCGAATACTCTCAAAATAATGTGCAATGACATCAAACAAAGTATTGACAACCTCTTGATTAGAAGGTTTACGCAAAACTCGCTCACAAGTATCTATAAAAGTTTGCCCAGCGGGTGACATTATCCTAACTAATTGTTTTGCAATATTATTTTTTTCAACGAGGCGCGTTAAATTCGTTTGAATTTGGACAGCAGGCGAAGGATTAGGTAAAGTATCGGGCTGCGCCCATAAAAAGCCAACTAAATAAGCCGTTTTAGTGCGCCCCTTATGCCAGAGTTTTTGTCGCGTATCATCATCAACCAAAGTCAAGACGAGGCGGACGGATTCAATAATATCAGCCGCCTCTTCTTCAAACGGGAGATATTCAACGAGATATTGAGCTAATTCTTTGCCAATTGGGCTTTGGACAAGCTTTTCATTTTTCAACATACTACGGGCATTCTCTGAATTTTGCATAGCCCACCAAGCGCGACGCGCTAATTCCGGTGTTAAATCGGGAGCGTGTGCCACCGCTACCACCGCCTCTGGCTCCCCCAACATCAGCAATTGTTCCAAACGATGCTCCTTAGTCTGCC
Source organism: Thiotrichaceae bacterium (assembly GCA_026991885.1). GTDB lineage: Bacteria > Pseudomonadota > Gammaproteobacteria > Beggiatoales > Beggiatoaceae > Thiomargarita. The sequence continues at coordinate 30,993 of JALXAQ010000211.1, read as the reverse complement.
CCATGCGACTCCAACGTTTTAAAGAAACGGGATATCCGCCGGGTGAGCCTTGTCTCGAAATCAATTCTCGCACCAGACGTAAATATTGATCATCGCGGCAAGTCGGGTGCAATTGTATTTTGGCTTCGCCTTTTTCAGATAAGCCATAGACGATCATTTTAGATTCATCAATACGGATCGCTTGTGGCTTGGTAGCGAGTAAGACGTTTAAGCGTAGATTATCTTCGTTAGTTAGTTCCATAAATTCTCAGCCTCTCGCTCCCACGCTCTCTTATACATAAGTTTTGAAATAATTGATTTAATTGCTTTAATCATTCAACGCCCCAAAGGGCAACCACAAGGGTGTTGCCCCTACAAACCCTGCGTCAACCCTCAGAACGAGGCAAAAGAATGCAGGCCCGGACGCTCCTGCTATAAAAACTTACCGCAAATCAATAGCAACCCGAAACCCAAGCGCATAGCTCTCATTCTCCAACGCCTCACTATCACGGACACCAGCGTGACAATCCTCCGGCACATCAGCCCACGAGCCGCCACGAAACACCCTTTCTCCCTCATAAGGATCAGCAACCCACTCCGACACGTTGCCCACTGTATCATATAAGCCAAAAGCATTCGGCGCGAAAGAAGCGACAGGTGCCGTCATCTGTTCAGCATCCCAACCCCATTTAGCACCACAACCCTCACAAGCCGCACGATTTTTGCCAATATCATTACCCCACCAATATTTCGTCTCCGTTCCCCCCCTGGCAGCGTACTCCCATTCCGCTTCTGTAGGCAAGCGATACTGTTTACCCGTTTGCTCACTTAACCAATCAGCATAAGCCACAGCATCATTCCAACTCACATGAATCACCGGACGATTACCACGTCCCCAGTTTTCATCATCTGGCTTATCTCTACCAGTGGCTTCAGCAAATAGATCATATTCCGCAAAAGTCACCTCATAGCGACTGATAGCAAATTGATTGACAAAAACTCCCTCACCCATTCGCCCTGCGGGAATCCAAACCATCTGCGGACCCAAATGACCCTCTTTTAAGCTATCTTGAAACATCTTTTGAATGGAAGGCAGAGAAACCTCTATATCATCCTTATCAAACAAAGTTGTCACCGTCTCCATGCGTCCCAATTTCGACTTCAACAAAACGGACGACTGATTAGAACGCCAAAAATAAGTCCCCCCTTTTAAATAAACCACCAAACCATTCGGATTGCACCAAGCATCGGCAACCCATCGTTGTGAATCTTGATGAATTTCAGCCGATGAACCCACAGAATTACATCTAAATTGACTGATCAATTTGCCCTTTTCTAAGGGATGATCAATCTTGATTTCCAATAAGCCCCTGCCATCCGCTTGAAAAACGATGGGATAAAATTTATGTTTATCGCCATCAACAGACAATGTCTCCGCTTTCCATATATTAAATATAGGCAAAAAAGCATAGACATCATCCTTGTTAAACAAATCACTTATAGAAGCCATGACAGGCAAGAGAGTTTTTGAAACAAGGTCCAACCAGACCAACTGATTAAACGCCCAAGGTGGCGAGTCCAACAAAACCGTCGCTGAATTATTAGAACGCCATGAATAAATCGTATCTCCCCCTCTCAGATAAACCACTAGATTTTTCCTAGCAGGATCGCACCAAGCATCAGCCACCCATCTTTGTGCCTGTTGGTGAATATCAGCAAATGAAGGCAACTGCCCCTCGCATCTGAATTGACTGATGAGTTTACCCTTTTCAGAGAGATGGAAAATATCGACTTCCAACACATTTTCATGCCACACATCGGCTTGAAAAATGATGGGATAAAACTTATCGACATCGCCGCCGACTTTAAGATCGTCCAAGGCGAATAGCGTTGGGCTTAAAATCATCCCAACCAGTGTTATTAGTAATTTTGACATAGATTTATTTTTTAGTAGGAGTCCAAACTTTCAAGAATTAAAGCATAAAAACTGTCATTATCTGATTGATAAAACCATCCTAAATGGGCGTAACAATTTGAACAAAGCGCAAAACGCCAGGCAAAACCTGTAAACCATGTATATTCCAAGGTTGGAGCACCTTCATTAATACAGCCATTCGCGGATGAAAAACAGCCTATTTCATAAGTAATCCCAATGGGATTGCTAAAAACATGATGGTGTTGTCCATTGACTTCAATCTTTTTTTGAGATGAAGTGATTGGGTGCTGACAAAATTTACAAAGAATTTTTTCCCCCTCACTGATAATATCTTGCTCTAACGCTTTTTCTATTTTTTCAATTTGCCTTTCAGTGAGACTTTGGAAAAAAAAATGTGGTAGGAAAGGTGAGTTTAAAATCTTGTGCATAAAAAAATTCATTAGGAGTGCAAGGCGTACCTTGCACCGAAAATTGTCACGCCGTTAACACAATATGCTTTTTAAGCTTTTTGATCGCATTATTTTCTATCTGACGTATCCGCTCAGCAGAGACTTTATAATGCTTAGCCAATTCTTGCAAAGTGCTTTTTTCTTCACTCAGCCAACGCTTTTGCAGGATATCCAAACTACGCGCATCCAATTTTTCAAAGGCGCGGTGCAACTGTTTATGCCCCTGCGCCTTCCAATCATCTTGTTCTGCCAGCACAGCCGGATCATAACGATTGTCTTCTAAATAAGCCGCTGGTGCAAACGCCTCATCTTCATTATCACTATCGCTAGGTGCATCAAAAGCAACATCTTGAGCACTCAAACGTTTTTCCATTTCTAAAACATCTTTATTGCTAACACCCAAATCCTTGGCAACATTTTCAACTTCCTCTGACGACAACCAACCTAAGCGTTTTTTCTGGCTGCGTAATTTAAAAAACAGTTTACGCTGCGCTTTGGTTGTGACCACTTTCACGATGCGCCAGTTGCGTAAAATAAATTCGTGAATCTCTGCACGTATCCAATGCACAGCGAATGAGACTAAACGCACACCAATACTTGGATCAAATCGCTTAACGGCTTTCATCAAACCGATGTTGCCTTCTTGGATTAAATCGGCTTCGGGTAAACCATAACCACGATAGCCTTGGGCTATGTACAGAACAAAACGTAAATGTGACATGACCAGTTGCCGTGCCGCCTCTAGTGAGCCCTCATTTTGCAAACGCTCTGCCAACTCTCGTTCTTTGTCGGCATCTAACGTAGGAATCGTTTTAACAGTCCGTGTATAGCTTTCAACATCTTGACTCAAAACAGCAATTTGTGTGTTGAAATTTAAGGCTAATGCGTTTGACATTGTATCCCCCTATTTATTAATAATCCTGCTTTAGCAGTCTCGCTTGGAGAGTGCTAATATATTGAGGGATTCTGATCCAAAAATCAAGTGTTTTCTTATTTCAGCACGATGGCACAAGGTTTTCGTACAGCGCAGATTTTAGCTGTCTGAGTTGATGGCTTTGTTAGCTCTTGTTTGTTTAAGCATTTTGCTATTTGAAGTGATGGTGCTTGAAGTATTACCATCCCATCATAGCTTACATCACTCAAAGGTACACCCTTGCTATTAGCAAAAAATAGACAAAGGGAGGCAGCTTCTTCAAGGAATGAGCCTGCATATTTGTACAAAAAACGTTCAGTATTTTGGTATTCATCAATTAGTGAGCCTTCATTATTTGAAATTCCTAATACTCTGTAGATCAAATAATGAGAATTATTATCAGCTTTCATTTCTTCTCGACGAGTATCAATCTTTTCTCGTAGATTATTAGCATACTCATCTTTTTATTGCCTTATCAATTGCCATTATCTTATCTTATTTATGATTTTCTAGCTTGGTTTATTCTTGATATATTTCGTCTAAACCAATAGATACCTACCACAATGAGACCAATTAATGCTATAGTAATACCAAAATGAACAGGCTCACTCAAGTAATGGAATAAGCTAAATGAACCACCATTATGGCCATGGCCAGGATGCGCTATCACAACCGACGATGCGCCACATACTATTGATAACCCAAGGAAATACAAAATAATATTCTTCATGATCTTCAAAACCTCTACTCTCTATTTCACAACTTATGTCATGCGAAAGTGCCTGATAAAGGACTGTTCCAGTATAATTAAAAAAATACTTAAATACAAATATAATCTCAATTTGAGACTTAATAAGTCAATGCCATTAAGTTAAGCCAGGGCGAACACGCAGGTTCGCCCCTACAGCCCCATAAAAACGAATTTATCAAAAAAAACGGGGGCTGTCGCCCCCGCATAGATTTATTTCAATTTAGGCAATACTAGCTAGTTTAAGCAGTCGGTGCCTCTTCTTCTCCACCAACAAAGAAACTAACTAGGTAAGCAATTAGCCCAATCAAGAAGACAACGCCGGCTATCTCGCGCATCCAGTAAAATAAAACGATCTTTTCTTGCACCACCATAAATGGCAATGGATTTTCAGCCGCACGTAGTAAATACACATGCAAAATACCCGCTGCGGTGAGGAATAAGGTGATAAAGATCATGGAGACAGTCATTAACCAAAATGACCACATTTCCACAACTTGAGCTTTATTACTATTCGCTGCCGCTCGTCCACGCAGTAGAGGCATCGCATAAGAAATGATAGTCAACACAACCATCACGTAAGCTCCGTAGAAAGCTAAGTGACCATGAGCGGCTGTGATTTGAGTGCCGTGAGTATAGTAATTTATTGGCGCGAGCGTGTGTAAAAAGCCCCAAACTCCTGCACCCAAGAATGCTGTCACTGCGGTCCCTAATGCCCACAAAACGGCGGCTTTGTTCGGATGTTCACGGCGACGCTTATTGACCGCTGAGAAGGCAAATATTGTCATTATAAAGAATGGTATTGGCTCCATAGCGGAGAAAATAGAACCCCACCATTGCCAGTATTCTGGTGTACCAATCCAATAATAATGGTGTCCTGTACCGATAATACCTGTAATCAGCGTCATGGCAATAATCACATACAGCCATTTTTCAATGAATTCACGATCCACTCCCGTTACTTTAATCAGGACAAAGGCCAAAATACTGGCTAAAATGAGTTCCCACACGCCTTCTACCCAAAGATGAACTACCCACCACCAGTAATATTTATCGAGTACTAAATTTGAGGGATTGTAAAAGGCAAACAGGAAAAAGACTGCTAAACCAACAAGCCCTGTCAATAAGACGAGATTGATTACGGTTTTACGGCCTTGGAGTATGGTCATGCCGATGTTGTATAAAAATCCCAAAGCCACAATGACAATACCAATTTTAGTAATTGTCGGTTGTTCTAGGAATTCGCGTCCCATCGTCGGAAATAAATCATTGCCGGTCATTTCAGCCAATTGTGCATAAGGTACCAAAAGATACCCAACAATAGTCAAGGCCCCAGCTATCAGGAAAATCCAGAACAAAATGAGGGCTAATATGGGACTGTGCAATTCCTTTTCAGATTCTTCTGGAACGAGGAAATAGGAGGCGCCCATAAAACCAAATAATAACCAAACGATGAGCAGGTTGGTATGTACCATCCGAGCAACATTGAATGGGATGGCGGGAAATAGAAAATCTCCAATGACGTATTGTAGGCCCATGATCAGGCCAAATAAAATTTGTCCAACAAATAGCCCGATAGCTGCTATAAAATAGGGCTTGGCAACGGATTGTGACGAATACTGCATCTATTTTTTTCTCCTTTAACCTTGGATATTAGGTGGCCAATTAGCGGTATTAATTTCTGAAGTCCACTTCAAAAATTCAGCGATAGCATCTAATTCTTCCTCAGTGAGGTTGAATTGAGGCATACTGCGCCGCCCGGGGATACCATTTACAGGACGACTTTTGATAAATCCTTTAATAGCCTCTTTGTTATTGCCAAAACGCTTATAAACATTGCCCAATTCTGGGGCATAATAAGCACCTTCCCCTAGTAGGGTATGGCAACCGATACAATCATTTTCTTCCCAGATTGCTTTACCTTGTGCCACTTGTGGGGTAATATTTTCCCGATGATCACGCTCTGGAAAAGCATTGCTGGTATCAAAGGTTAAGGCAAGGAACAGTAAGAAAAAAAAGACTGATCCCCCATAATAGATATTTCGTGCCATGGATTTTGTGAACACTTCACTCATCGGCAATTCTCCTAATGAAAAAAAAACAATATAGTTTCAGAGATAAAAAATAGAAAATCCTTGATGTATGTCAAGTGGTTTTCAGACGACCACACCAGTGGATAATTTTTGGTGTTTCAAAAAATAATAAAAATTATTATTATAATGGCATAAAATAGCCATTTCATCGACTACCTTTATGTGTCACTTTAGGTTAATTAAATAATTATGATCAAAAAAATACCTATTATAGCATCTCTTATGATGATAATGTCAGCAGGCAATGCGACAGATAACGTCCTCTATGCCGAACACTGTGCCAGTTGTCACGGTGCGGATCGCTTAGGGGGAACGGGTCCGGCTTTGTTGCCCGGCAATTTGAGCCGCTTGCGGCGTAGTAAGGCAAATGCTGTGATTAAACAAAAACAGCCCGCCACCCAAATGCCGGCTTTTGCAGATAAGCTCAGCGATCCAGAGATTCAAGCGCTAGTCAATTATATCTATACGCCCCTGCCAGAAATTCCCCGTATGAGAATGGGGGAAATTAAGGCCACCCATGTGATCTATTATAGCGACGCTCAGTTGCCAAATAAACCCGTGTATGATGCAGACCCTTTGAATTTGTTTTTGGTGGTGGAGAAAGGCGATCATCATGTAACGGTATTGGATGGAGATAAATTAGAGCCTATTTATCGTTTTGCGAGCCGTTTTGCGCTGCACGGTGGCTTGAAGTATTCTTCAGATGGGCGTTTTGTTTACCTAGCTTCACGCGATGGTTGGATTAGCAAGTTTGATTTGTACAATCTGAAAATGGTGGCGGAGATTCGCGCGGGTATTAATACTCGTAATCTGGCGGTTTCTGGGGATGACCGTTATGTGATGGTGGCTAATTATTTGCCTCATACTTTGGTGGTGTTAGATGCTGGTGATTTGTCGCCAATCAAGGTTATAGATGTGGGTGATGGGCGGGGTAAAACTTCGCGGGTGAGTGCTGTCTATACTGCATCACCTCGTCATAGTTTTATTGCGGCTTTAAAAGACATAAAAGAAGTATGGGAAATTCCTTATAGTCATAAAGCAGAAGCTTTGCCTGTCTATCGAGGACCAATGCATGACTATCGCCAAGATTCAGGGGAAGAACTGCTCATTGATGAACAAGAATTTCCCATTCGCCGCATTAAGCTGGATAATTTTTTAGATGATTTTTTCTTTGATCAGGATTATTTGCATCTGATTGGTGCGGCACGGGATGGGGCAAAAGGGCAGGTGGTTAATCTCGTTGTTGGGCGTAAGATTGCGGCGTTAGATTTGCCGGGTATGCCTCATCTTGGTTCTGGTATTATTTGGGATTATCAAGGTAAACCAGTACTGGCAACGCCAAATCTCAAAGAAGGGGTGGTGAGTGTGATAGATATGGAAACTTGGAAAACGATTAAGCGTATTGAAACTTTGGGACCGGGTTTTTTTATGCGTAGCCACGAGAATAGCCGTTATGCTTGGGTAGATGTATTTTTTGGTCCGAACAAGGATGCGGTGCATGTGATTGATAAGTCCACGCTAGAGATTGTTAAAACGCTACGCCCGGTACCGGGTAAAACTGCCGCCCATGTAGAATTTGATCGTTATGGGCGGTATGCTTTATTGAGTATATGGGATTTGGAGGGGGCTTTGATAGTTTATGATGCCGCGACTTTGAAAGAAGTTAAACGGCTTCCGATGCGTAAACCTTCTGGCAAGTATAATGTTTATAATAAAATCCACCTTTCTAGTGGAACGAGTCATTAAGTAAGTACCTTGAATCGCGGATTTTACGGATGACACGGATGACACGGATTAAAAACCTGAAAACACTCATTATCCTCACTTTTGACTTTGACTTTGACTTTAAATCCGCGTAATCCGTGTCATCCGTAAAATCCGTGATTCAAGGGTTTTAAGTCCTTAGTTAAAGCAAATCCCCCCGACGAAACACCATATAACCAGTGGTAGCGCAAACCGTGCCAAGTAGCAAAGGATAGCCAAAAGTCCAAATCAAATAGCCCGTTTGTCCAAACAAGTCTAAAATAACATAAGCGGTTGGTCCTAAAAGAACTAATTGGGGATCAAATAGTAGCATGGTGCCAGTACGAAAAGTTTGGATCGGATTTGCTAAGGCTATTAATACTAATGGTTCTGGCGCAAATTGTTCGCGTACCATCAGTCCTAGCAGAATTAAGTCAAGAAATAGTAGCAAAAATAGCCAGATAAAAAATGCCGTTCCCTGTGCTACATCAACGGAATGGGCTAAGCTTGAGATCAGCATGCCTATGCCAAGAAAACACCATGCGAGGGCAATCAGTAAGCCGGTATATAGGGCAAATAAGTCCCAAGGTACGGCAACTTGTCGCCATAATGCCCAAATCACAGCGGCTACCATCGCTAGAAAAACGGGTAGGAAAATGACTAAAAAACGTCCCAGCATTTTTCCCCAGTACCAAGCAGATAGTGAGACAGGTAGAGAAAGTAGATATTCAAATACCCCCGCTTCTTTGTCACCGGCAACGGAACGCACGGTGCTTATTAATACAAAAACGGGCAAAATAGCCATACACAATTGTATATAGGTTAGCAATAATCGGGTTAAACCAGTAAATCCCATAATGCGGGATTCTGTTAGTCCGAAAACAAATAAGAGTACAATAATGCCCCCAAACACGGTGGTATAAAGCAAAAACCAGCGTGCCCGGAGGGATTCAGAAATATCTAGTAAGGCGGTTAGCCAAAAATGTTTCATATAATTTTCAAGGTGTTGATTGATGCGGTTTATGAGGTTTATGTTTTTTTGCCAACATTTGAGCTTTAGCCGTTGCAAAATGCCTATTCCCCAAGCCACTCCTCGCGGGAAACGCCGGCTTGTTGCAATATCCGCCGCAACAAGCCAACACCTATATCACCTTCATGCGGATTTGGAATGATAACCGTTACATCACCACGTCGCATATAGGGATGACGGCCACCAGCATAAGGCCCTTTAAAGCCTAGTTCTCGCATACGCTGAACAAACTTTTGCCAAGAAACGGGAGTCAGTCTAGACATAGTGAGCCTCATAAGGGTTGTTCATGTGGTTAAGATCAATATTAGCGATGGTAGGAATAGATAAATTAAGCCGCAAACGTAAAGCTATCCAATCTCCTAAAGCTTCACGCAATTTCCGGCGACAACCTTCCAACGTTAGATGACATGCCCACACGCCTTGAAAGCCCGGTATTTCTCCCCAGTATGTGCCTTCATCTTCAATAATATCATAAACAGCTTGTTCCATAGCCGCTTCAATATAGTTGGTAATCATTATGGTTATTCTCCAATCAGAGTTAGATAATCAATGCCCCCAAAGACGGTGGTAAGTACAGAACCATGAAATTTTCAAGGTGTTGATTGATGCGGTTTATGAGGTTTATGTTTTTTTGCCAACATTTGAGCTTTAGCCGTTGCAAAATCCACACTGCCTTCCAGCGGTTCCGCGACGGCTCCGAAATCAAAATCCATCGGTGTCATTTGTCCTGGCACATAATAGGCTGTGCGAGCATCTATCCATTGCCCATTGCGATAATCTGTCACCCAGATTTTAGCTGTTTTATGCCACGTCTGTTTGTTGAGCCAATGCAGCGCACAACCTAAGTCATCAAAGACATAAGCCTTGTTTTTGGGACCACCACGAACTTGAGCCGCAAAATGTCGATCACTAATGGCCATTTTACAACGTTCACAACTATCCCGATCCCATTTTATTTCTACGGTACCGGTATCATTATTGCTACAGCTAATGAGTAGGGTGACAATACTTAACATATAAAATAGATATTTCATTTTTTCAATTCCACCTTTTCATCTAAAACAACTTTGCCCATATCCAATTCGAGCACCCGATTAACTAAAGCAGCTAGTTCGTCTAGGCGATGACTGGATATGAGTGTAATCGCTTGTTCTTGTTTTTCTTGAAGTAATTCTAAAAAGATTTGCCGCGCCTTTGGATCAAGATTAGCGGCTGGCTCGTCCATGATTAAGATGTCACTGTTACGCCCCAAGGCGATAGCAATTAACAATTTTTGTTTTTGTCCGCCTGATAGTTTAACAAATGGCTGATGTAAAAGCGTTTGGATATTTAAACCCAGTTGTTGAGTCAGATCAATTATCTGTTTTGGAGCCGTGTTACAGACGCCAGCGGCAAATTGTATGAGTTGTTTGACTGGCATTTTTAATGGGGGCGGTAATTGTGGCACAAAACCTATTCGTGCGAGTACTTTTTGCCGATGATGGCGTGGATTCAAGCCTCCGATGCTAATTGTGCCGTCACAACAATATTCACCTAATAGGCAGCGCATCAGTGTTGTTTTGCCGGCTCCGTTGGAGCCGACTAGGGCAATATGTTCTCCGGGCTGAATTTGGAGAGTGACATTTTCTAAAACGGGTTGGCGTTTGAATCGCTTGGAAATTTTTTCGAGAATGATCATTTTTTTTTGAGTTACTGATGTTACGCTCTGTTCTTCCAAAAGTCAAAACCAATAACTACAAGGAAAAACAATGCGGGAATGACTCTATATCTCTTCGGTTTTGACTTATCCATTTTTAAATACAATCCTTGTAGTTGATTTTGACTTATCCTTGGAAGTTCAGTGCGTAACATGAGTTAGTTAGTCTGATTTAGGGACAATGCCGAAACTTTTTCGCTTTCTTCAGCACTGACATAGGTGTCATTTAACCTCTGTTTTTATAATTGCAGTTTCAGCGACTGAGTAGCCCGCTGTTTGCATTTCATTGGCAACTTAAAAGTCCAGCGACCTCTTCTGTCTCATATTGGTCAAAGGCTTGGGAGGTATAGTCATGAACTGTTTGGGCAATTGTTTTAAAAAGGTCTTTATAGTCAATTATATAGCCATATTCTTTGTCTTCTCCATCTAGTCGGTTGACGCGACAAATCGCTTGAAATAGGCTATGATCTCGCATAGTTTTATCAAGGTATAAATAGGTGGCGGAGGGGGCATCAAAGCCGGTTAATAGTTTGTCGACTACAATTAGCAATTTCATTTGAGCCGGTTCATTTATAAATTTTTCTTTTACCTCCTTTTCAAAATCTGCGGTACTTTTGCCCTTGAGCATTTCTTTATATATATTTTCTCCTTTGGAAATAAGTGTATCGCTATAATCTTGTCTTTTTTGCAGGAAAGCTTTTAAGATGTCGGTTTCAATGTTGCGATTGTTGTGACGATCTTGCCAATTGCCCAAATAGCGGTAGTTTAATTGGTTTTGAAATAATTGCACTACGCTGTTTTGGGTTTGGCGTTCTAATTGTCCGATTTTGTTCATAAAAAACTTAAACCTTATAAAATCATTGATTGCCTTAAAAAAATCATATTTTTCTTAATCGTAACTCAACAGTAGCCCCCATTGCTCTAGCTGCACGTTTCAAATTTTTCAGGGTTAAGTGATTTCCTGTTGTTTCCATACGTTGATAAGTTTGATATTTTACTTCCATAGTCTGAGCTATACTCGCAATAGTTTCGCCCACTTCAAGACGTAAGATATGTAACATAACTGGTGCTGCGACTTCTGGACTCACTGAAATTGCTTGTTCATTAGCCTGAACCTTTGACGGTAATGGAATATCCAAATTTTCGGCTACCATTTCTAATAACACACCATCTAATGCTTCTACTGCATTAAAAATAGCCTCCTCGCGGCTTTCTCCACAACTAAAAACGTTAGATAAATCACGAAAAGTGATGATAAAACTATCACCATCAGGTTTTATGTCAGCACCATATACCAATTCAAGCACTTGTTTATTCATTTTCTGATTGTTTACCTTTTATTTTAATGTGACACCCGTTTCTTTTTCTATTTTCGATAGTAATCCAGCACCTAAATCTTTTTTACCATGTACAGGAATAGGAACGGGTTTATGTCCATCTTTGCCATAGATGTGGTGACTTCCCTGTTTACAAAACCAGCCCTCGTTTTCTAAGGTTTTACATACTTGTTTGCCGTTCAAATCAATTCTCCACTGAATTTAACCTCGTTTTCCCCGTCAACAATTCTTGCATCATCCCTTGTTTGATGGCTTTATATTTCTCGCGTTTTTTCTCTAAGGCTTCTATTTCTGCGTCCATGTCGGTTAGGATTTGGGCTATGGCTTGTTGTTCTTTTAATGATGGCATCTCAGTTTCAATATATTGGTATTCTGATAAATAGTATCTTTTATGATCACCTAAGTGAAATTGAATTAATTTCATCTTATTATAAATAAATATCAAATTGTTTTTCTCTTTTACTGTCAGTAATTTAATAGCAGATGACTAATTCACCATCATCTGGTTTGTATAAATAGCTTTTTCCAGTACTTGCCCCTGTTCTTGCAAGAACTACATCGCCATTTTCCAACAAATAGTCTTGGGAGTTAATCTGATTAACAGATACCTTTTTATCAGGCAAAAAATTTCCATCTTCTGAAATATCTGTAATCCTAGTATAAACCAATGCCATTAAGTTAAGCCAGGGCGAACACGCAGGAGGGCGAACACGCAGGAGGGCGAACACGCAGGTTCGCCCCTACAGCCCCTGAATATGTTGGGTTTTGCCGAGGAAACGTGAACCGTGATTTTTTGTAGGGGCAATCTAATGGCATTGTTCCATACAACCCCCATTATTTGCAAATGTGCATCTAGTTTTTCAGTAATTTAACAAACGATCCATTGTGAAAAAATTTGTTCAATTTTGCGTCTTGATACGTCGCCGGCGGCAATACCCATAAATAAATCAACTATTTGATCATTTGTGGCATTTAATTTAACTTTTTTACGCAGAAAAAGCATGGCTGACATTCAAGAAACTCCTTTCGCTAGTTTCTGGTAAGCACTTTTTCGACGTTCAAAAACATCATTTGTCACTTTTTTAAGCTTTTGTTGCCGTAAAATTTCATCCGACGCTTGTATAATTATATTTCGATCTTCTCGCCTTATCTCAACTTCGTCACCGATATGAATGGCTAGTAACTTCATCATTTCTTCAGTCAATAATAAGGCAGCCGAGTTGCCCACTTTTTGAATCTGAACTCTTGGCATAAGCTTTTTCTCCTTACTTAATAGACATTTTCTGCAAATGCCCCTCAACTTTATCAGATAACTCAGTCACATCATTATCCAATTGCGGCAAAGTCTCACCATAACGCTCTGCTAATTCCTTAATACGCCCGCCCTATTTTTTGAAATTGACGTGTTTTTTGGAGTTCAAACGAAGTAAGCAAAGCTAAAGCTTTGGACTCCAAAATAATATCAAAGTCATGATTTATATACATGTATAAACCTGTTTTTTGACGGTTTTTTGTTTTCTAGCTTGTTGCAATTGTCGTAGTTCCACAGTACGCTGCTGCCAGTAAGCCAATTCCTCACTTATCGTCATATTTTTTGTTTGCTCGTAAATCATTTCCGCACCACGATGTTGCAATGCCACACAATCAAATTGTTTAGCTTTCATAGTTAATAACCTCCAGTGGAGAATAAATATTAATTTCAGGATACCCTTTAACTACATTGACGGCACGATACAAGGGAATCTTTTGGAAATGTACAATATGTTTAAAATTCCAACTAATAATCAAGCGACATCCTGCTACCGTTGCGAGTGCGACGTGGAGTGCATCAGCTGCCGATTTAGGCGTTACAATGCCAGCGTCCATATAGATTTTCTGGTGCTTTTTCAATTTCGTTTTGTACAATTGGAGAAATAACCAATTGAAAATGACCCTCTTTAACCTGTTGGAAAAAGGCTCTACTGGCTTCATCAAAACCATCATCAAAAACGCCGCAAAAAACTGAAGTATCGGCGTAAACTGGGAAAATCGTGGAATTCATTGCTGTCATAAGCCTGCTGCCTTTATTTGTTATTTAATTTTCAACTCATTCAAAATCATACAATCCCCATTTTTTGCAAATGCCCCTCAACTTTATCAGATAACTCCGCCACCTCAGTCTCCAATTGCGGCAAAGTCTCACCATAACGCTCTGCTAATTCCTTAATACGCCCAGTCAGCCGCTGAGATATGCTATCCATTTCAGTTTTGACTTCTTGCCGCAAACTATTAAACCATTTATCTTCAATTACTAAAACTTTTATCTCATCTACTGTCAATTGTTGGTATTTAGCAATTACTTTTTTATCTAATGCCGTTTGAGCCGTTTTTATCTTTCTATTAGCTTGGGTTTCTTGATTTACCAATCCTAAATAAGCCTCTAATACTTCATACTCATCAGCTAAATCTTCATCCATATTTAATAAATAATAAGCTCAGAACATAATCCTTATATTGTGAGGCATCCATGCCACCCCTTAATTCGTCACAGCTCTTCCATAGGGAACTGTATAATTCACTTTTTTTGATGGCCATATTAATTATATGTTGTCAGATTTAATTCATCCTTATACAATTGCCATTGCGGCATAAACTTATCCATGTATGCAAAAAAGCGTTTATTATGATGGCGTTCTAATAAATGCACCATTTCATGCACTATAACATACTCCAAGCAATGTCTTGGTTTTTTAGCCAGTTCCAGATTTAACCAAATACGTTTTGCTTGAATATTACAAGTGCCCCATTTGGTACGCATAAATTTAACTCCCCAATCAGCAACAACAACGCCAATGATGGTTTGCCATTTTGTGATGAGGGCGGGTATGTCATTTTTGAGTGCTTGTCGATACCATTCTTTGATGACTTTTTCACGTTGTTGTTTGCTACTACCTTTTTTCATATAAAGCTCTAAATACTTATTATTCCTAATGAATATTTTGGGTGAGGTTTTATGCTCAATAAGATTAAGCAAATAGCGTTTGCCTTTAAAATAGTGGCTTTCACCCGAAATAAATTCTCTCTCGGTTTGTCTGTTTTGGGCAATAAAATTAGCCTGATGCTTTTTTATCCAAGCCAATTTGGAGATGGCAAATAATCGCACCGATTCGTCATTTATTCTTAATGGCGTCGCAATACGCACTCTGCCATTCGGTGGATAGACGGCAAGATGTAAATTTTTTATGTCTTTTCGAGCGACTTCAATTTCTATACTACCTACTTTAATTTGGTGCATATTTTTAATGTCCAAAGCTAAAGCTTTGGACTCCAAGTCTCATTTTAGCTGATCAGTGATAATCCTTTAATATCAAAACGTAACGATTGCGTCGGACAAACATCAACACAAGCACCGCATAAAGTACAATCTGTACCAATATCAATTTTTACCTTATTTGCACGACCTTTTTTGACACAATCTAAAACATGCGGCACTTCACAAACCGCGTTACAAGCCGCTTCATGGTGACAATCGGATAAATGATAAGAAATTTGTAGCGGCGATAATGCCCCAGTCAATCCATACGTCAAACCCATAGGACATACATAGCGACACCATGCACGGCGTGAGTAAAAAACTTCAAAAAGAAATAATAATAATATCCAAATTAATGCCAAACTGGGGCCATAAATTAAGGCGCGGCTCACGATTCCAACTGGATTAATACTATTAAATAGAGCATAGCCTAAAATGAATGCTAATAAAGCGAACACAATCCAAAAAATAGTGCGAACTCCACGATGAAAAGGATGATCTTTAATCAACTTTTTCGCCACCAATTTCAAGTGAATTATTTCCGCCAAATCTGCCAGCAAATGATAAGGGCATACCCAAGAACAAAAAGCTCGCCCGCCAAAAAGTAACCAAATTATTATTACTGTCACAGTACCAATAATCAGATTAACAAACACCATCTTATAAGCGAGAATAACTTGTAAAGCCGAATACACATCTGCCATGTGAAAACCGAACACGCGCGATGCAATTATAGAGCCTTCAAATAACTGAATATCTATCCAAAAAGAGAGCGTAAATAACAGATTAATAGTGAGAATACTCAACCAACGACGATTACGCCATTTATTAGAATGGACACCTTGTTTAATTTCGTCTAAATCGCGCCTAAATTCGGCTCGCTCTGCTTTAGTTAAATTCCTAATTTTTTCTTTTTTAACTAAATGGAGAGCCTTAGCTTCTTCTGTTATCCGTTTAGGCTTGCTCGGCTGTTTCCCAAACATAAGCAGCAATGCTTCAAGATTTCCTTTCACGCCTCCCCCCACTTTTGACGCTCATCAACAACAATAACACTAGGTTCTACTGGACAAATCATTTCACAAACTCCGCAGCCAACACAGGCTTCATGGATCACGGGTCTTTTACGTTTTCCTTCATTATCAATAGATTGTAAAGAAATAGCCTTTTCAATCGGACATTGGCGTACACAAAGATCGCATAAATCCAAATCATAAGGATGATCGCGAACTGGAATCGGATTCCAGCGATCAATTTTCGCATAACGCAATAAGCCCTTAAAATCAGCCCCCCGCGCTTGCCCCTTAAAACCTAATCCTTTACTCGCTAAACAGGCTTCAGGTTTAGCAACCCGTGCCAATCCCATGCGAACTTCTTCCTTTTTAACAATAGTATGACTTAAAGAGCCAGTAGGGCAGGCTAAAACACATTGGACAGCATCACAAGAAAAATCACAAGCTTGAACGCGAGCCTCAATATATGGCACACCAACCCCCATTGCGTCATCAAGATCGGCTAATTTAATAGCCTCTACAGGGCAAACTTGTACACACTGCCCACATTTAATACACGATGCTAAAAAATCTGGTTCATCTATAGCACCGGGGGGACGTAATCGCGCCGGTACCCATTTAGCAATAACGGGCAATAAAGTAGCTAATGAAGTTCCAACTACGCCGACAAATAATCCCACTGTGCGTAAAAAGCGTCGGCGTGAGGCTTGATAACGGGGTGATGAGTTTGGTAATTTGGACATAATGATTACATCAATTTAGGTGTTTAGTTTCAGCCTTATAATTCAGATTCATCTATTCCCGCTATTTTCATTAAATGCCTTTGCAAACCTATTGGTACTGAAATGCGAGCGGTGAATCCAGTTTTGGAATAAATATGGTGGCTTCCATTGATACGCATTAACTTCCAGTTTTTGTCTTCCAAAAGCCGACAAAACATTTTTCCTGTGATTGTTTTCAAACGGCTATCTCCATTATTTTGTCATTGGCAGAAATGTCTAGATTTTGAATATCTACAGATAGACATCCTTCAATAGCTTCATAGAGGTTGTTAAGCAATTGTTCAAAGGTATCACCTTGGGTGACACATCCTTGTATAGAGGGCACTTCAGCCCAAAATCCCCCTTCTTCCGCTTCATGAATCACAACTTTGAATTTCATTTTCTTCCTTTTTTCAATGATAAGTTCAATCCTCGTTTATGGTAAGGAATGAATCAGAGGTTTTGGATCGCGTAAAATCATAACAGGCTCCGAAAAAGGAGCGAGACGTTCTAAAAAATTCAAAACTTCTAGTATCGCCGAGCCTTTGAAAAATTGGGTTGACGGAATATCCATCCAAATCTGATCAGCGTAAGCATAAATTTCATAAGGTGTATCACCTATCCCGTCGCCATTGCGATCAAAGCCACTATAATCGTCCCAATAATTACCTTGCCAAATATTGCGGCGAGCAGTCCTAGCACCTTGTATGGCAACTTGGCTATGATTTCCTATAAACTGATTATTTTTCAATACATTACCAATCCCATCATTATGAAATAATACAGCTATATTATTATAAGCAATTTTATTGGCAATGATTCTATTCGTAGTATCAGGCTGAAAAGGCGACAGATCTAAATAAATCCCAGTGGCACAATAAACAATCTGATTGTTTTCGATGATGACATCACTGGTTTCTTTAAAACCTATACCCATGCCAGTTGCACCCAAGGCATGGGAAATATGATTGCCTCGTACTTCGACACCATCACTGTACATCAAAAAAATACCAACCGAATTGTCATAGTAAACGTTATCTTCAACCTGATTAAATTGGCTATACATGAAGTGTAACGCATAACGCCCTCCTTTTGAGGTATTACGAGCAATCAGATTATCCTTTGAATACCAAACCACCATATCACGGGAATTAGTAATTTTATTATCAGTAATTTTATTACCCATGCTATACCACAAGCGAACAGAATCACCGCGCAATCCCAGTGACAAGGGTTTAGAACTAATATGATTGCGTCGCACTATATTATAGTCAGACTGCTGTAAATCGACCCCAAATAAGCAATTATCAAGAATATTGTCTTTAATAATATTAAAATTGCCACGTACCTGAACACAGGCATCAATTTGGTTATGTGATTCGCCAGAATTGGTTAAATGTAAATTACGCAATTGTGCGCCATCAGTATCTAAATAAACCACTGTATCTTTACCACCACCATCAATGGTGACTTGGTTGCCACCGTCAATGGTGATGGGAATGTCCAGTGTCACTGGTCCCGCATAAATGCCCGGCGGTGGGCGTAGGGTATCATTGGGTTTAGCCGCGTCTATGAGCGGTTGTAAGGGCGGATAAGAATCTGCACAGACGTGCAAGGTTAGGGCAGTTAGGCAACATCCTAATAAAAAATATCGGTTCATTAGTTATTAAATTCTCTTTTAACTGTGCAAGGTTTAACATCAAACAAGTTTATAACTATATTAAAATAAATAATTATTTTTTTTTTAAATACGAATTACAGCTATGTTAATAGCGGTTTGTTAGAATTTCAAATAGTACTTCATAAAAAAAGCTAAGAAATAAGTAATAAGTACTGAACCACAACTTTTCCAGCATTTTGGAGTCCACCTTCGGTTTGGACTGTTGTTTTTTCTCACTTCCAAACCGAAGGTGGACTCCAAAATATCCGATAATTTATGGTTCAGTACTTATAAGTGTACAGATTTATGTTTTTTTCTGCGTGTTACTTGCTTTTATGTATAATTGTATTACAATTGATACTCTTTGCAAGACTAAAGGTTGTTGAATAAATATGAAAACCGATATGATTAGCACACGCATAGATCATGATACAAAGCTTGAATTTACTCAAGTGTGCGAAGAAATTGGATTAAGCACTTCTCAAGCTATTAAATTGTTTGCTAAAGCTGTTATTAATTATGGAGGGATTCCATTTGAACTCAAAAAAAAACCGCCGAATAAAATTACGCAACAGGCTATGGAAGAATTAGATGAAGGGAAAGGCCATAAGGTAAACAGTACTTCATCATTATTTAACGAACTTCAGGTTAATTGTAGGGTGGGTAGAGCGGAGCGAAACCCACCAACTCGTTGAAACGAAGTAACGAAGTAAATTTATAACAATGGTGGGTTTCGCTCTCGCTCTACCCACCCTACAATATTTCTTAACTTAATGGCATTGCCCTATCAAATAGAATCAAGGCATGACTACATTGAGTTAGAGACGTTCGCAAAAAATTATGCCCATCATTAAAACAGCCAGGATCATTGTGGGGATGAACAAAAATGTCGAAAGTGATTTTGCGTATTGAAAGTGCTTGAGGACGACTCAATATGCCTTTGACGGAATATTCCATATTCTTATCTGCAACTAGAATGACTAAATCTTTCATCCCAATACGCCCCCTGCAAATAAAACCCCAAGATTGGTTTCACCCTTCCAATGCTTTAAGGCGGGATGTGTACTACCTTTCATAATGGCTGTTGCCCCTTCATTGGTTTTGGCAAAACACAATATTTCATCCACTTCCGCCATGCTCAAAATCACTGGCGAATGGCTTGCTAATAAAACTTGGGCATCATAAACTGATGATAAGGATTGATAAACGGTTTCTACTGCTCGCGGGTGAATGCCATTTTCAGGTTCCTCAATTAAATAAATACCCGATAAATTAGGTAAATAAGCGGGTAAAGTTAAAGCCAACAATCTTAATGTACCATCCGATATCATCCATGAAGGCACTTCTAAGCCACCCCGATAACGTATCACCAGATAACGATGCCTATCTTCAGGGCGTACTATGGTATGAATTTCCTCAATATCATCAAGGGCTGTTTGCAAATGGCTAATCCAATCTTGATAATTTTCAAAATGTTGTTGGTACAGCCAGTCTATCATCCAAGGTAAATTAGAACCATCTGGTTTAAAAACCTGTTGTTGTCCAGGTGGACTGGGTTGGCGCATTAATTGACTATTGAGGCTTAATTGTTGTATCCCTGTGGTGAGTAATTTTTTAAACCAAACCGTGACTGGAAATTGAGATTCATCTTCTGGCAAATTACCCAGTGCGGAGCGATGAGAACCCAATTTAAATGCTATGTTTTGTGGAGAAACTTCTGGATAAAAATAGTCACCTTTGGCCTCTTTGTGAATCACGATGCGTTTTAAGTGCTGTCCTATTAAATGAACTTTTTCATGCAATATTGAATTTTCGTGGTTAATTGAATCTATACCAATCGTAACTTCATAACGAATCCGGTCAAAATATTGTGATTTTGGTATCAATGCTTCAATCGCTAAATTAAATTGTGTTCCAGATTTCCCCCAAAATAAATCAGACAAATTGTGGCTACGCTCAGATATAGTCGTTTCTAGTCCACTTGAAACTAAGCGTCCCAATAAGGCAAAAACATCAAGAAAAGTTGTTTTACCACTCGCATTGGGTCCAACAAGGATATGGAATGCCCCCAAGGGTTGCCGGATATGACGCAAGCAACGAAAATTTTGGGCTTCAATTTGAGTAATTATCATTTTGATCATTCCTAAATTAGACTATTCTTAGGTAACAATGTCATTGTTGTAGGCACCTCTCAGCTTTTTCCGTCAACAGGCCTAATTTCTATACACCGGTGAGAAATTGGCCTACCGGCGGACGGTCTTCAATTATTCAGCCGCCTTATCCTTAAAACAATCGACAGGAATATCAGGACGTTTGCCAAAATCCCGCATTGAGACATCCAACGCACATTCATTTTCAACCATCGACAGCAATGACTTTTGCTTTGAAACCTGTTCACACGATTGTATGCACTGCATACACTGGGTGCATGTGAACATTTTGCGTTTGATACTGCGTGGTTTCAGGCGCATAGGGCAAGCATGTTCGCAGGAACTGTCACAACCAACACATTCTGATGCCCGTGAACGATTAAAACCGACCACCATAGCCTGTTTATTGCCCATCCACACTAGGCTCTGGGCAACACCGATAGCACAACCAAAATTACAAAAAAAATGGCGTGCTAGGGTAAATTCGATGCCAAACACTATCGTCGCTGCGCTGATAAAAATGCTCTGATTTCGCGTTAATGTACCATGCCACAGATTACTATAGATTTCTGACGGTGGCAGCAGATAGGTGAGTAAAACCACTGCCCAGATGAACGACATCCCAATAATAGCAACAGCCGTCAGCCACCACCAGCGCCGTTGTGGTTTGATTACCGTGCCATCCGATTGCTGTTCAGGTAAGGGCCTTTTTTCCCAGAGGCTGGGTTTGCCTGAAGCGCGGCGCATCAATGAATTAATCATTTCAACCACCGAAAAATGGGGGCACAACCAGCCACAGTAGAGCCGCCCCCAACGCCAAGAAATCCAAGCGCCAAAACCAAACACCAGTGCCAAAGGGACAAAACCACGCAAAATGATGTTCAGTGCTGCCTGCATTGGGCTGATTTCTCCACGCTGAAAGGCTTCCATCCCCAGCGTCCACGGCTCTCCAAAGAAAATGAAATGGTTGAGCGTCAGATCAAAACGGAAAATATCCAATGGGGGGGCGACTATAAACAGGATGAAAAAGGCAGTACGCGCAACTAAACGCTGTTTTTGTCGCTTATTCATTGGACTTAAGCTGTTTACGACGAATCAATCCCGCCAGCATAAGCAGCACAGAAGACAACATCATTAAACCAAATCCATAATGAGGATAAGAATAGGTAGAAAATTGGGCGACTTTACCTTCACCAAACACTGTCGGCATAAAAGGTTTCAGCGTAAAAGCTCCCATCTCATTTAAATTATGCCCAAACCACCATAACCAACCAGCATATTCAGCTATAAAAAATACTGGTAATAAAATGGGAATAATAATTAGCAGCCAATAAAACAACTTATTCTTCCAAAGTAATCCCACAATGAACATTAACATAGCGGTAATCAATGCCCCTATGACCACATAAGTGGCAGTTGTTAAAACGCTTACTTTTGCTGCAATTTTAGCAGTATCCCTAAAATACATCCCCAAAGTGTCTTTAAAATTCTCTTTTAAAGCATAAAAACCGCTCCAATCTTGGAACTCTTCCCGTTCCATATCCATACTACGCTGCAAACCTTGCTGATAGCCTTCCGACATCATAGTGACTCCACCAGGCGTAAATAGCGTCATATATGCCCACACAACGATAACACCACAGCCCACCGCGAACGTCGCTGCCTGAAACTTTGATCCCGACACCAGAAAAGTAAGCAATAGCAGTATCAAAAAAGCAAACAGAAATTGTGAGAGGGCGCGTTCAATAGGTCCGCCGGAGGCAATCGGATACATCCCCACATAATGATTGATTGTATCCATTTCATGGACACAATCTAGGGCTTCTTCTTCATCTATTTCATCCGTATCCCGTTTTTGACAACCATTAAAAACACCATTAATGTGAAAGTGAATGCGTACTCCGTCTGGAAAAGCCTCCGGTGGATAATTAGGTGCTTTGAGTGATACCCACCAAATGGGTGAAAAATAGATAACGATAAGTATTAGTATGGCTATTGTTGTCAACAAACGAAATAGTATGGCTTTTCCCATATTTAAATTATCCTTTATTAATAATCATCCACTATAGAAAGATAGGCAAAGATGTTTTGCAATTCTTCTTGGGTAAAATCTTTCAATAATTCATCATCAGGCTCATCTTCATCGTGAATGCGTTCTTTGTTACTGAATTTATGTACTTGGCGCCACAAATAGTTGGTATATTGACCGGCAATCATTGGTATGCCTTTCTTTTTTTTACCCCAACCATCATGACCATGACAAAAGCGGCATTCCTGATTATACAATTTTTTGCCGGCTTCCACATTGCCTTCTGCACGAGCAATATTTAACACTTTTTTGGCTTGCATCAAACGTTCAAATGCGTCAAATTTATTTTCTTCAATAGGGGGTAAACGAGTAGGCAAGGTTATCTGGCTCAAATAAGTGGAAATGTCCACTATATCCTCATCGGGTAGTTCCCGCGCTTCAGTGTGCGGTAACATAGGCATATTTTGCCGTTTTCTCGCCCGGAACAGACGCAACTGTTTAGCAATATAAGTTGCAGCTTGTCCAGCGAGACGGGGGTACTGTCCTTGTTTTCCACCCTGTCCGTATTCACCGTGGCAGCCAGCGCAAACCTCATTAATTTCCTCACCATTATCCAAATCGACAGCTTGTCCGACTTCTAGCAAAAAAAGTAAGATAATCATTAGGATAATTTTTTTTTTAGGCGTTTCATAAAAATTAATTACCTTTTCTTTCGTAGCTAACGCTCACAACAAAAAATGGTAATCAGCTAAAAAACGCCGATTACCAATTTTTCACAAATGAACGACAACCTAGTACTCTATCAACCTAATTTTGTCACTTGGAGTCCAAAGCTTTAGCTTTGGACTCCAAATAACCAGACAAAATAGCCTTGACAGAGTACTAGCAACTAATCAAAATCAGGATTGACTTCAGATCATTGGGATACCAGCCACCCAGCAATGTCCGCCATCTCAGCATCACTCACCGAAGCCACAATCCCCTTCATGACAGCCGTCAAACCATTGTGACGCGCACCGCTCTTGATGTCTTTCATCTGAGCGATGGCATACTCTTTGCTCTGCCCTGCGAGCTTGGGATAGCTTGGCATAATAGGCGTTTGGGCATCTGCACCGTGACAGGCAATACAAGTTTTGCTCTTGTATAGTGCCGCCCCGTTAGCAGCCGGCGTTGCGGAACGATTCACCTCTTTAGGCAAAGATGCCAGCCACTCAGCAATAGCCTCCATCTCGGCATCACTCACCGAAGCAATAATCCCCTTCATGACAGCCGTCTGACCATTGTTACGCGCACCGCTCTTGATGTCTTTCATCTGAGTGATGGCATACTCTTTGCTCTGCCCTGCGAGCTTGGGATAGATTGGCATAATAGGGGTTTTGGCATCGGCACCGTGACAGGCAACACAGCCTTTGCTCTTGTAGAGCGCATCCCCTTCAAGTTTAACCACTGGCTTTTCTACTTGCTCAGGCACTGGCTTTTCTACTTTCTCAGGTGTCGTCTCCTCTGGCTCTGCAACCGTGGTTCCTTCTTTTGAAGGTAAAAAATAGACAACTATAAATATCACAGCTATGACAGCCAACAGACCAAATATTATCGTTTTATTCATATTTAAATCAATTCTCCTTAGGCGTTCAAAACATAGTAAGTACTGAATCACAAATTTTACTTCGTTGTTTCAGGTATTTTGAAACACCGGTCATGTAGGGTGCGTCCTACGCACCCTGATGATGCGAAAAGGTGCGTAGGACGCACCCTACAAAAAAACTAAAATACTTGAAACGAAGTAAAACTTATGCTTCAGTACTTATATGTATGGGTGGGTGGATACTAAAAAAAGGGACAAGTCTATTAATCAAAGTCAGGATTTTGCCAACCCGGTTCCCCTAAATCTTCTTGAGGCGGTTTGATACGGGAAACATAGTCGATAACCGCTTTCATATCCCTATCCGTAAAGTCATGAATTTGCTTGACCATGTCAGGATTAGCGTTGCGCCGCTTACCGTCACGAATCCACTCAAATTGACGCAGCATATAGTTATAATGCTGACCTTGAATCCGTGGGTAAAATTTCTTAGCATTGCCTTCGCCTTTTTTACCATGACATTTAACACAATTGTCTTTGAACAACTGTTTGCCAAGTTCCAAATCATCCCCTGCCCCAACACCATTATTGGGATTCATGGGCAGTTTTGCAATATAGCCAGTCACATCGGCTAATGCCTGAGGCCCCCCTATTTCTGACGGTAATGCAAAAGGGTACATGGTCGGATTGTCGCGGTTTTTAGCACGAATATCAGCCAATTGTTTAATGAGTACCGTGCGATGTTGGCCTGCTAACTGAGGGAAAGTGCCTTCCTTTGCTCCCCAACCTTCTGGTAAGTGACAAGCTGAACAAACTTCATAAACCTCTAAGCCATTCTCCAAGTCTGGCTCTAAGTGCATCGCTTCATCCTGCTCACCACCGCCTTGATTCCAAGTCCCCACACTATGAGCCGGCTCAGTCGTCTCAATGACTACCGGTGGGCTCGTCTCGGCAACTGGTGCGCTACTGTCACCTTCTAAAGAAGCTAACCATTCAGCAAGTGCCCCGATTTCTTCCTCATTCACCAGGTGCATCACTCCTTTCATAGCAGCCGTTTGCCCATTATCACGCGCCCCAGTCTTAATATCACTTATCTGAACAATGAGATACTGCTTGTTTTGTCCAGCTAATTTCGGATAGGTTGGCAATACAGGCTTTTTACCATCAGCACCATGACACGCGATACAAGTTTTACTCTTATAGAGTGCCGCCCCTTTAGCCATCAGCGTGGCATCACCCGGAGTACCAGCACCGTTTGATAAGGTAGCCAACCATTCAGCAATGGTTATCATCTCAGCATCACTAACAGAACTCATCAGCCCTTTCATAATCATCGACTGACCATTGTGACGCGCACCGCTTTTGATGTCTTTCATCATCGCTATGGCATACGCTTGAGGTAATCCAGCGATCTTGGGGTAGTTTGGCATAATAGGCATTTTGCCATCAACACCGTGACAGGCGATACACCCTTTCTTGCTGTAAAGTGTGGCACCATCTGCAACTGGCTTAGCCCTAGTCTGTTGCTCAAGCGCCGTTTTGGTCTGTGAAGCCATTTCAGTCGCTTTATTTTGAGCCTGCTGCCACTTATTGGCCTGTGAAATCGCATTCTGCCAATCCCCTTTATCAGCAGCCGCTTTAGCGTTATTCTCAGCCTTTTTGGCAACATTCAACTGCTTAAGCACGTCTGCCACCAACGCGGCAACTGCTGGGAAGTCATAATAATTTTGGCTTAAAATGACACCCACCTCTTTGTTAAGGGTTGCTAGTTGAGCCAGATTGGCTTTTTCCAGTTTATCGTAATCAGCTTTAAGATTAGTTGGCTCTGCTTTAGGCGCAGGTTCAGCCACTTGTGCCACTTTTTTAGCCCCGTGCTGCTCAAGATAAGTCTTGGCACGTAAACCAATATCGGCCGCTTTCACCTGATATTGCCACCACTGGTTAGCCCACAACGCCGCATTTTGCCAATCTTTTTTAGCCGCTGCCGCTTCGGATTTACCCTTGGCTTCTTTGGCAAAACCTAATTGATCGGTGGCATCTTCCACTAAGGCTACTACTGACGGGAAGTCTTGATAATTCTGGCTGGTAATAAAGCCCACAACTTGATCAATAACCGCTTGTGTCGCCACATTTCCCTTTACCTGTTTATCATAATCGGCTTCAGTATAAGTTGCACCGGCTTCTGTTTTCGTGGCAACCTCTTCAAAACCTTTGGGTTTGACTAACAGATAACCTTCCATTTCCAAATGCAAGGCAGAGCAAAATTCCGTACAATAATACGGATAAACCCCAGCCTTGTCGGCAGTAAAGCTAAAGGTAGAAGTTTTACCCGGTTCCAATGACAAATTGACATTATGCCCATATAAAGCAAAGCCATGAGTTTCATCCTCAGCTCGCTCTAAATTGGTAAGATGGATAATCACCTCATCGCCTTCTTCTACTTCAATAATTTCTGGCGTAATATGTGAGCGAATCGTAGTGCCAAACACTTCCACTTTGCCTGGCGTTTTCACCGTTTTTTCACGCCCAGCACGAGTCTTATAGGGTGAACGTTTATTAGTACGGCTATTCCAACCGGATTTATAGCGGACAGCGGGCTTGAGTAACTTGGCATTAATCGCTACCGCATAATGGGGTTCACCCAAAGGCACCGGCATATCGGTTAATAAAACCATCTGATTGCCACTGATATCAATAAGTTGATGGTTTTGTGGATGCAGCGGCCCCACTGGGTTAAAACGATCAATCGCCAATTTATTCAAGGCGACTAAATATTTACCTTGGGGATGTTTGGTATCACCGTGCATAGTCATTAAATGACCAATATTGTAGTGAATGGAAATCTTATCTAACACTTTACCCGTGCAATAATTCCATTTTGCCACCATAGAATCTACATAAAGAGAAGTATAAATCACACAAGGGGTGGAATCATACTGAGAATGTAATGGCCCCAACCCGAGTTCTACCTGTTTATGCAAAACATCTTGCATCGCAATGATGGGAATACCATAAGGGTCTTTATCCTCAAACTTCTTATTTTTAATCGCTTGTTGAATTTTATCAAAGCTATAAACCGAAGTATGGCTATCCAATTTACCCGAAACGACAATATATTTACCATCAGGACTGACATCCACTCCATGTGGACTTTTAGGCTCAGGTATCAAAAATAAAATACCCTCTTTGACAGCCGTTTCAATCGTGAGGACATCATGACCATTAATTTTAGTCGCTTTACCGGCTTTGACTAACGCCGCCGCTTTTCGCCAATTAACGACATGCAAAAAGTCAGTATCTTTAGCGGAACATCCGGCTTCAAACGGCGGTCTGCCACGCTCAATGCCACCCACATAGCGTTCAGAACAGAACGAATTAGTAAAAGACCAATCCGCAGAGGGACCTTTACCAAAGTCAGACAAATCTTGGCTATAAGGTGGCGCCATTACCGTGAAAGCTTTTTCAGCAACAATACGACCTTTTTTTCGATCAAAAGGCCAGTAAGTCATACCACCCCGATAACGTTCATTGAACCGCTCTAATGGCACATATTCATTTTCATAAGGAGCTGGATATTGAGCCGCTTCAATAATGTATTCAGTATTTTCACTCACAAAGGTGCCACCATGTGAAGACTTAAAGACTGGATTAACGACAATTTGTTTGGTCTCAAAATCATGCAGATCAATCACGGCAATCCGTGGATTGGCTTTATCATTGATAAACAAATATTGTCCATCATAATCGCCATTAGTTTCAGAGAGAGCCGGGTGGTGAGTATCCCCAAAAGTAATATCCTTACCTTGGATACGCCCTTGTTCGAGTATTGCCTTGGACTCCTCATCATAGCCATACCCTTGCCAAGGTTCTGGGGTAAAGACACCAATATATTTAAGGAGCCGCATCGAAGGAATGCCATAAACAATGACTTGTCCACTTTGTCCACCAGAACTAAAGACAATGTACTCATCTCGTTTGCCTGTCGGTACATAAGTCTCAGCGGCTGCCAAAACATCTTTCTCAGTCAACCCCCGACTTTTCATCACATCACTTAAGCTTTCCGCCACAACAATATTGGAGGCCAATATTATCGACAGAAAAGCTATTTTCTGCCACTTATATAAACTCATTATTAAGATTCTCCTATTTAGTAATTTCTACTGCACCATGCTGCTCAAGATAAGTTTTAGCACGCAAACCAATATCAGCCGCTTTCACCTGATATTGCCACCACTGGTTAGCCCACAACGCCGCATTTTGCCAATCCTGTTTCTTCGCCGCTGCTTCAGATTTAGCCTTGGCTTCTTTCGCAAAACCTAACTGATCCGTTGCATCTTCTACCAATTCAACTACTGGCTGAAAATCTTGATAATTGTGGCTGGTAATAAAACCTACGACTTGATCAATAACCGCCTGTGTAGCCACATTTTCTTTAACCTGTTTTTCATACTCGGCTTTGGTATAAGTTGCACCAGCTTTAGCTTTAACAGCAACACCTTGATAACCTTTAGGTTTCACCAATAAATAACCTTCCATTTCCAAATGCAAGGCAGAGCAAAACTCAGTGCAATAATATGGATAAACCCCGGGCTTGTCGGCAATAAAGCGGAAACTAGAAGTCTTCCCCGGTTCCAATGACAAATTGACATTATGCCCATATAAAGCAAAGCCATGAGTTTCATCCTCGGCTCGCTCTAAATTGGTGAGATGGATAATCACTTCATCGCCTTCTTCTACTTCAATAATTTCTGGCGTAATATGTGAGCGAATCGTCGTACCAAACACTTCAACTTTGCCCGGCGTTTTTAGCGTTTTTTCACGCCCAGCACGAGTCTTATAAGCTGAACGTTTATTAGTACGGCTATTCCAACCCGATTTATAGCGGACAGCGGGTTTGAGTAATTTGGCATTAATCCCTACCGCATAATGGGGTTCACCCAAAGGCAGCGGCATATCTTTTAACAGGACCATCTTATCACCACTGATGTCGATGAGTTGATGGTTTTGAGGATGCAATGGACCAACGGGGTTAAAGCGATCAATCGCCAGTTTGTTCAAGGCAACTAAATATTTACCTTCAGGATGTTTAGTATCACCGTGCATAGTCATTAAATGACCAATATTGTAGTGAATGGAAATCTTATCCAACACTTTACCCGTGCAATAATTCCATTTAGCAACCATAGAATCTACATAAAGAGAAGTGTAAATCACACAAGCTTTTTTATCATATTGGGAATGTAATGGCCCCAAACCGAGTTCTACCTGTTTATGCAAGACATCTTGCATCGCAATGATGGGAATACCATAAGGGTCTTTACCTTCAAAATTCTTGTTCGCAATGGCGGTTTGAATTTTCTCAAAGCTATAAACTGAGGTATGGCTGTCTAATTTGCCTGAAACGACAATATATTTACCATCGGGACTGACATCTACACCATGCGGACTTTTAGGCTCAGGTATCAAAAATAAAATACCCTCTTTGACAGCCGTTTCAATCGTGAGGACATCATGACCATTAATTTTAGTCGCTTTACCGGCTTTGACTAACTCCGCCGCTTTTCGCCAATTAACGACATGCAAAAAGTCAGTATCTTTAGCGGAGCAACCGGCTTCAAACGGCGGTCTGCCACGCTCAATGCCACCGACATAGCGTTCGGTACAGAATGAATTAGTAAAAGTCCAATCCGCAGAAGGACCTTTACCAAAGTCAGACAAATCTTGACTATAGGGTGGCGCCATTACCGTGAAAGCTTTTTCAGCAATAATACGGCCTTCTTTTCGATTAAAAGGCCAGTAAGTCATACCACCCCGATAACGTTCATTAAACTGCGCCAGTGGCACATATTCATTTTCAAATGGCGCTGGATATTGAGCCGCTTCAATGATGTAATCAGTATTTTCACTGACAAATGTGCCACCATGTGAAGATTTAAAGACGGGATTAACGACAATCTGTTTAGTCTCAAAATCATGCAGATCAATGACCGCAATCCGTGGATTGGCTTTATCGTTGATAAATAAATATTGTCCATCGTAATCGCCGTCAGTTTCAGAGAGAGCAGGATGGTGAGTATCCCCAAAAGTAATATCTTTACCTTGGATACGCCCTTCAGCGAGTATTGCCTTGGATTCTTCATCATAGCCGTAGCCTTGCCACGGTTCTGGCGTAAAAACTCCAATATATTTAAGGAGCCGCATTGAGGGAATGCCATAAACAATGACTTGTCCACTTTGTCCACCCGAACTAAAGACAATATACTCATCTCGTTTACCAGTTGGCACATAAGTTTTAGCAGCTGCCAAAACATCTTTTTCGGTTAATCCCCGCCGTTCCATCACATCATTTAAGCTTTTTGCCGCGCACGTATTGACTGTGACAGCCAATAAGGCGGACAAAAAAATTGGTCGATTAAATCGCTTCATTAAATCCTCCATTACTTATAGTTAAAAAAACATTTTATTAGACTTGTCCGTAAATCAAAATCAAAATCAAAACCAGACCTGGCAGGTTGAAAAGAAAACCTGCCAGGTCAAAGTCACAACACTGCTACGGCTTTTGATTTTGACCTGGCAGGTTTTCTT
>JALXAQ010000210.1 GCA_026991885.1 Thiotrichaceae bacterium | reverse complement strand
GAATATAACAACACACATAGTTATTATTGTTATGGACACAACAAGTACAATTCTCATTGTTGATGATCAAGTCGCAATGCGTGAGAGCCTAGAAGGCTTACTAAGCAATCAAGGGTACGAATTAGTTTTTGCCGAAAATGGGCGAGAAGCTTTGAGGAAAGCGGCACAATTAACCCCGGATGTTATCCTTTTAGATGTGATGATGCCGGATATGGATGGCTTTGAAGTTTGCAAACATTTTCGTGCTGACTCCACTTTGGGTCAAGTGCCTATTATTATGCTAACGGCCTTAAATGATCGTGAATCGCGTTTACAGGGCATTAAGGCGGGTGCTGATGACTTTATTTCTAAGCCTTTTGATACGCTTGAATTGCGACTACGGTTAAAAACGATTACTAAGCTTAACCGTTATCGCCGTTTACTCATGGAGCAGACTAAGTTTGAGTGGATTGTTGAAAAAATTAGTGAAGCTTTTCTGATACTCAATCAGAATGGTGAGATAGTTTATGCAAATCCGCATGCCCAGTTTTTTCTTAATTTGCCGACCTATACGGACGCGCCTATTAGGGAAACTTTTTTAGAGCTGGTTAGTAAAGAGTTTAAGTGTGAGCCGGCTGAAGCTTGGGCGCTTTGGTTGAAAGCGACAGGGCAATCCATGTCCCGCTATCTGGTCCGTCCTGAAACATCGACCTCTCAAGCACTTTGGTTGCGAGTTGATATGGTGGAAATGGATATCGAGAAAAATCAACAGTATTTAATCCATTTACGTGATGTGACAGAGCTTATGTTTTTGAGAAGGGAGAAAAAACAGTCATTTTTGCAAAAACTTGGATTGCATAAAAAAACGGGGCTGCCCGCTTAAGTTGGTAGGATGTCCAAGATAAATCTGGCCGACTCCTCTAAACTTGGAGAAATTATGTATGAAAAATAAACGCCCAGGTGGAAAATTGGCAACGCGTCCTTTGCATTTTATTTGGATTGTGGATTGCTCGGGTTCAATGAGTGTTGATGGTAAAATTCAAGCTTTGAATACGGCTATTCGTGAAGCGATTCCGCACATGCAAAGGGTTGCGGATGACAATCCTAATGCTGATGTGCTTGTCCGTGCGATTAAATTTTCTAATGGGGCACAATGGCATATTTCACGACCAACACCCATTGCTGATTTTAAATGGATCGATTTAACCAGCGACGGTTTGACGGATATGGGAAAAGCCCTGAGTATGCTTGCTGATCAGTTGAAAATT
The DNA here is from genome assembly GCA_026991885.1 of Thiotrichaceae bacterium. Lineage (GTDB taxonomy): Bacteria > Pseudomonadota > Gammaproteobacteria > Beggiatoales > Beggiatoaceae > Thiomargarita. The sequence goes on along the minus strand of JALXAQ010000210.1, from coordinate 10,970 downwards.
CCGCCCATGACGGATCGTGCCTTGCCCCCCGTTTTGGTACTGATTTCTGATGGGGAGCCAACGGATGATTTTGGGGCAGGATTGTCGGCATTAATGAATTTACCTTGGGGCAAAAAGGCGGTTCGCATTGCTATCTCTGTGGGAGAGGATGCTAATCAGGAGATTTTGCAGCAGTTTATTGCTATTGCTGATATCCAACCGTTACAAGCGAATAACGCGGATCAGTTGGTTAGATATATTAAATGGGTTTCAACCGCCGTTTTAAAATCCGCCTCTTCTCCAGCGAGCCAAGTCAATAATGCTAGACCGTCAGGCGTGAATGTGCCTATTCCACCATTACCTGAGCCTTCTTCGGCAGCGGATGTATGGTAAAATATCTCATAGGGGCTAGTGTACGTGGTGCCGCACATCGCCGTCATTTGATGCCTAATCAGGATGCTATCAAATGGTTTTCAGAGCCAACTATTTTGGCCATTTCAGATGGGCATGGTAGCCAAAAGTGTTTTCGGAGTGAGCGGGGGGCTAGATTTGCGGTTGAAGTTGCACTGAAGACGATAAAAGAATTTATCGAAACAATAAACTTTAAGAATTTTATTTTGACCAAGCGCGTTGCTGATGAACTCTTACCGCAAATCATTGTACGAGCTTGGCAAGGGGCTGTCCAATCTGATATTGATAAGCAGCCTTTTTCTAAAACAGAATTAGATATTTTAAAGGGTAATAATAGACTGGCTTACGGTGCCACCCTATTGAGCGTTGTCGTGACTTCTGATTTCATCATTTATTGGCAACTGGGCGATGGTGATATTTTAACGGTTTGGGAAAATGGCACTGTCGAAAAACCGCTGCCAAAAGATGAGCGTTTGTTTGCTAATGAAACCACTTCGCTTTGCGGAAAAACCGCTTGGTATGATTTTCGCTTTCGTTTTCAACCTATTTTAAAGGTACCACCTAAATTGCTTTTACTATCAACTGATGGATATGCTAATTCCTTTTGTGATGAGAGCAGTTTTTTACAAGTCGGGGGGGATATTTTGCAATTAATTGAAACTGAAGGGCTTTCTTTTGTAAAACAGCATTTAGAAAATTGGTTGTGTGAGTCATCAGAAAGGGGTAGCGGTGATGATATTAGCGTGGGACTCATTGTTTTAAACGAAGAGGTCAAATAAATGAAATGAACAACTTCCCCCGTCAAAAATTGCAAGAACTCATTACGCAATATGGTACCGTTATTTGTAATGACCAGACAAAATTTAATGCTATTTTACGTGATTTGTGCCCCGAACACAAACGTGAGATTAATGTCCTTGTTGGTGCTCTGCGGGAAAAAGTCGCAGCGGATTTGATGAAGGCTTCGGATAGGACGCCAAAAGAAATTCTGTTACCCAGGTTGACACAACGCTTATATGATAATCTTGGCGTTGCTAAAGAATTTGCACAGTGGGCGGTGGAATCGTGGGCGTTGGCGTTGGGTGTGACAAAAAAAGTGATAGCTCGTCAAACGCAAGCGACTGTGATGAAAAAACAAAAAGCGACAAAAACTGTGCCACCACAGCAAGTGCTTGAGAATAGAAACTGGTGGAATCAATTGGAGCAGAAATGGAGGATGATTTTTATAAACGCCATTGATGCCATTGATGGTGAACCTAATGACAATGAATTGGTAAAAATTGTTAATTTACGGAAGTTGTGTTGTAGGAGGACTCGAATCAGTAGCCTAGCACCGCTTTCTCATTTAAGCAATTTACAAGAATTGGATTGTGTGGAAAATAAAATCAGTAACTTAGACCCGCTTTGTCATTTTACCCATTTACAGAAATTGTATTGCTGGAGGAATGAGATCAGTCACTTGGGTCCGCTGAGTCATTTTACCCGTTTACGGGAATTTTCTTGTGGGAATAATCAAATAAGTAGCTTAGAGCCGCTTCGTTATTTGACCCATTTACAGGTTTTGTATTGCGGGGGAAATCAAATCAATAGCTTAGAACCGCTGAGAGAGTTAAAAAAAATAGAGAAATTGCATATTAATGGAAATCAAATCAGAAGTTTAGAACCACTCTACGAGATGAAAAATTTACGGCATTTGGATTGTCGAAATACTCAAGTGAGTAAAAGTGAAATAAGAAATTTCAAAAAAGCCGTTCCTGAGTGTTACTATGTCAATCATAGTTATCAGACTCTTTTGTTTTGGTAGAGCGTCCATTTCTGTATTGATATTTCCCTCGAATACAAACGACTCTAATTGGGAATATTTATATCTTACGACGAGAACGAGTGCAGGAGGGCGGAAAAAACGATACCATCATGAAAGTAAAGAAATCCGATTTTTTTAAAAAATCGGATTTCTCAATGGTATTGAAACGGGAGCGATCGTGTACTAGGAATTTTTATAATTCCAAAATAAATTTTGGACTCCTAAATTCCAGAAGTTCACTACAAGCTATCGCTACTGGGCCAACCAAACTTGCCACCGCGTATCCTAACTCTCCAATTTTGACTTGATAATGGAAAAATTGGCAATTGACGCAGTTCATGAGTCTTGAATCGCATCACACGCATTCTGAACTAGAAGATGTCGAATATTTTCCAACATTTTCCGTGTGTTTGATGAGGCAAGTAAAAATTCCAATGTGAGCAAAAACAAGAAAAGATTCTAAAAACATTGAATCAGGGATTTGACGGATGACACGGATTAAAAACACTTATTAACCGTTATTTTGATTTTAAATCCGCGTAATCCGTGCAATCCGTAAAATCCGCGATTCAAGGTTTTATCTCGGCAATTCCGAATATCCCATCAAATACTCATCCACCGCTCGCGCCGCTTGCCGTCCTTCTCGAATCGCCCAAACCACCAGTGATTGCCCTCTTCGCATATCACCCGCCGCAAACACTTTGTCGAGAGACGTCTGATAGTTGTTATCCGCTTGCACATTCTTGCGCCCATCCAAAGCCACGCCCAATTCTTCAAGCATACCCTCATGGACTGGATGCACAAATCCCATCGCTAATAACACTAAGTCAGCTTTTAACTCAAATTCGCTACCCGGGATTTCTGACATTTGCCAGCGATCCTTTTCATCCTTTTGCCAATCCACTCGCACAAGGTGCATTTTTTTGACTTGACCATTTTCTCCTTCAAAGAATTTCGTTGAGACACTCCAATCTCGTTGGCAGCCTTCTTCCTGAGAAGAGGATGTCCGCAATTTATTCGGCCAATTCGGCCAAGTTAACTCCTTGTTTTCCTTTTCTGGCGGCTTTGGGAGGATTTCCAATTGTGTCACGGAAGCGGCTTTTTGACGAATAGAGGTGCCAATACAATCAGAACCCGTATCACCCCCCCCGATCACGACGACATGTTTGCCCTTAGCACTTATACGTTTTTCGGGTGCAATCTCATCGCCAAGAACAATCTGGGTTTGTTGGGGTAAAAAATCCATCGCAAAATGAATGCCTTTTAATTCTCGTCCTGGGACGGGTAAATCACGAGACTTTTCGGCGCCTCCCGCCAAAACCATCGCATCAAATTTGTCAAGCAATTCTTTGGCCGATCTATCGACACCGATATGACAATTGGGGCGAAAAGTCACACCTTCAGCTTGCATCTGTGACATGCGGCGATCAATAATGTGTTTTTCCATTTTAAAATTGGGAATGCCATAGCGCAGCAATCCCCCAATACGATTATTTTTTTCGTAAACCATCACATCATGCCCCGCCCGTGCTAATTGTTGGGCGCAAGCCAAGCCTGCCGGACCAGAACCGACAATGGCGACTTTTTTCCCACTACGAGGGGTGGGCATTTGGGGTTTAATCCAGCCTTCTGCCCAAGCTTTGTCGATGATTGCACATTCAATGGTTTTTATCGTCACCGGCTCATCAGTTAGATTGAGCGTGCAAGCGGCTTCACAGGGAGCGGGACATATCCGTCCTGTGAATTCAGGAAAATTATTGGTGGAATGCAGAACCTTCAAAGCTTCGCGCCACCTTCCCTTATAAACCAAATCATTCCAGTCTGGGATAATATTATTAATCGGACAAGCATTGTGACAGTAAGGGATACCGCAATCCATACAGCGTGCGCCCTGTTGACTGACTTGCTCCTCTTTCAGTGGTATCACAAATTCTTGATAATTCCGGATACGGCTATCGGTTGGGGCGTAGCTGCGCTCATTGCGGGGGATTTCCATAAATCCGGTCGTTTTACCCATTCGTTATTTATCCTCTTTTTATGGGCAACCATAAAGGATTGCCCCTACGATATTGATTCTTATATTTTGCTCTCACGCATTTCCTGTAATGCCCTTCGATAATCAACCGGCATAACCTTCACAAAGCGCGGCAAATAATCTACCCAATTGTTTAGAATTTTTTGTGCGCGACTACTGTTGGTATAATGCAAGTGTTTTTCAATCAACGTTTTAAGACGCAAAACATCTTCTTCTTCAATAATCGCCTCTAATTCTACCATGGACAAATTACAACGCTGTTCAAAATCACCTGTTTCATCAAGCACATAAGCGATACCGCCGCTCATACCCGCCGCAAAATTACGCCCAGTCGATCCCAGTACAATAACAACGCCGCCGGTCATATATTCGCAGCCATGATCGCCAACACCTTCAACTATCGCACTGGCGCCAGAGTTACGCACGGCAAAACGCTCTCCCGCAACACCTCGGAAATAACATTCGCCGCTAATCGCACCATACAGTACGGTGTTACCAACGATGATGTTTTTTTCTGCAATAATAGGACATTCCTTGGGAGGGTAAATCACTAAACGTCCACCGCTCAAGCCTTTACCCACGTAGTCATTGGCTTCGCCTATCAATTCAATCGTTACGCCATGCGCGACAAAGGCACCAAAACTTTGGCCAGCACAACCTGTGGCTTTGATGTAAATCGTATCCTCTGGCAATCCCGCATGTCCATAACGCTTGGCTACTTCTCCAGAGAGCATGGCACCAAAAGTGCGATTGTAATTAAATACCGGTATTTCAATTTGCACGGGTTGACGCTGTTCAAGGGCCGCTTGTGCTTGCTTGAGCAGTTCTTGATCAAGGGCTTTTTCTAAGCCATGCTCTTGTTTTTCCTGGTTATAAACGGCTACATCGTTACCAACGTCTGGTTTATACAAAATACGGGAAAAATCAAGCCCTTTGGCTTTCCAATGCGAAATGGCACTACGCATATCCAATTTATCGGAGCGCCCTATCATTTCATTGAAGCTGCGGAAACCCAGTTTTGCCATCCATTCTCGCACTTCTTCGGCGATGAACATAAAGTAATTCACGATATGCTCTGGTTGCCCATTAAAGCGTTTGCGTAATTCGGCATCTTGTGTCGCAATGCCCACCGGACAAGTGTTGAGGTGGCATTTACGCATCATCAGGCAGCCTTCTACAATCAGGGCGGCGGTGGCAAAACCAAATTCATCGGCACCCAGTAGTGCGCCTATCACGACATCGCGCCCTGTTCGCAATCCGCCATCCGTTTGCACGGCGATACGTCCACGCAATTTATTAAGCACTAAGGTTTGATGCGTTTCCGCTAATCCAATTTCCCATGGTGAGCCGGCGTGTTTAATTGAGGTAATGGGACTGGCACCTGTGCCCCCCTCATAACCGGAAATCGTGACATGGTCGGCATGTGCTTTAGAAACGCCCGCTGCTACTGTACCTACGCCGATTTCTGAGACCAGTTTGACGCTAATCCGAGCTTGTGGATTGACATTTTTTAAGTCGTGAATCAATTGCGCCAAATCTTCAATCGAATAAATGTCATGGTGGGGTGGCGGCGAAATCAGTCCGACGCCTGGCGTTGAGTGACGGACTCGCGCAATGGTTTGATTGACTTTATGACCGGGCAATTGTCCCCCTTCTCCCGGTTTCGCGCCTTGCGCCATTTTAATTTGAATGTCATTGGCATTAACCAGATATTCGGTGGTCACGCCAAAACGTCCTGATGCGACTTGTTTGATGGCGGAACGCTTGGAATCGCCATTGGGCATCGGTTTAAAGCGTTCTGTTTCTTCCCCCCCTTCACCGGTATTCGATTTGCCACCGAGCCGATTCATGGCGATGGCTAAGGTGGTATGGGCTTCATAAGAAATGGAGCCAAACGACATGGCGCCTGTCGCAAAACGTTTGACAATTTCTGAGGCGGGTTCCACTTCTTCTAAGGGAACAGGCTGCTGGGCCAATTTAAATTCAAACAAACCGCGCAGTGTTAATAAGCGTTCATTTTGTTCATTGATTTCTTGTGCAAATTCATCATACAAGGCACGATTATTACTGCGGGTGCTTTGTTGCAGTTTGGAAATCGTTTCGGGTGTCCAAACATGGTTTTCACCTCGTTGACGATAGGCAAATTCTCCGCCGACATCTAAAGCATCATAGAGCACTGTATGACCAAAGGCGAGTTTATGACGGCGAATCGTTTCTTCCGCGATCTCTGCTAAGCCAACGCCTGATGTTTTACATTGTGTACCGGTAAAATACGTTGCGATAAATTCATCAGATAAGCCGACCGCATCAAAAATCTGGGCGCCACAATAAGATTGATAGGTGGAAATGCCCATTTTTGACATCACTTTCAGTATGCCTTTGTTGATGGCTTTGATGTAGCGTTTTTGGACTTCTATTTCTGTGAGTTTTTCTGGCAGTGTGTGACGAATGGCAGAAAGTGTATCAAAAGCCAAATAGGGATTAATGGCTTCTGCGCCATAGCCGGCGAGCAAGCAAAAATGTTGAACTTCGCGGGCTTCGCCGGTTTCCACGACTAAGCCTGAGACGGTGCGTAAGCCTTTTTTGATCAGATGATGATGGACGGCTGAAGTCCCTAATAATGCGGGGATACCAATATAGTTAGCATCCATGCCCCGATCTGACAGGATTAAAATATTATTGCCGGCTAAGACGGCCTCCTCAGCTTGAGTGCATAAGTCATTCAAGGCGGATTCCATCCCATAAGCCCCCAATTCCGCCTTATAACACATACATAAAGTTTTTGTCTTAAAAGCGCCGCCGCTACGGTTTTCAATCCGTCGTATTTTTTCTAAATCGCTATTTGTCAAAATGGGTTGAGAAACTTCTAGCCGCTTTTGTAAATCTTCTTGACCTAAGGCCAATAAATTAGGACGGGGTCCAATCAGCGACACCAAGGACATGACTAATTCTTCCCGAATGGGGTCAATCGGGGGGTTGGTCACTTGTGCAAAATTTTGCTTAAAGTAGTCATAGAGTAATCTAGGACGATTTGATAAGACGGCTGGCGACGCATCTATCCCCATTGAGCCAAGCGGGTCTTGACCCGCGACAACCATGGGTATCAAAAAGAATTTTAAATCTTCTTGCGTATAACCAAAGACTTGTTGGCGATTTAATAGTGTCTCCTGTTCGAGTGACATGGCGGACACTTCAGGGGGCAACTCTTCTAAGATAATTCGCGTTTGATCTAACCAATCTTGATAGGGGGCACGGTTTGCCAACTGGGCTTTTAATTCCGCATCGTCAATAATGCGCCCAAGTTCGGTGTCAATCAAAAACATTTTGCCAGGTTGCAATCGCCATTTTTTGACAATTTTTTCGGGCGGGATATTAAGTACGCCCATTTCTGATGCCATCACCACCAGATCATCTTTGGTGATTAAGTAACGTGCTGGGCGTAAGCCATTTCTGTCCAAGGTTGCGCCAATTTGACGGCCATCGCTAAAGGCAACCGCTGCGGGACCATCCCACGGTTCCATCAGGGCGGCGTGATATTCATAAAAAGCTTGACGTTTCTCATCCATCAGGGGATTATTGTTCCACGCTTCAGGAATAAGTAACATCATGGCGTGTCCCAAGGAATAGCCACCCGCTACCAGCAGTTCTAAGGCATTATCAAATGAGGCGGAATCGGATTGTCCTTCTGCAATCAGGGGCCATAATTTGTCTAAGTCCTCGCCTAATAATTCTGAGGACATGGAATAACGACGTGCTGCCATCCAATTGATATTGCCACGTAAGGTGTTGATTTCTCCGTTATGGGCAATCATTCTGAATGGTTGGGCTAAATCCCAAGTTGGGAAGGTATTGGTCGAGAAACGCTGATGGACGAGGGCGAGTGCTGTCACTAATCGCTGATCTTGTAAATCGGGATAGTAGTCGCCCACTTGATTAGCCAGCAACATGCCTTTGTAGAGCAAGGTGCGTGAGGAGAATGAAGGAATATAAAAATGGGTGTAGTCAAGTTTTAATTTACGATCCACAGTATGTTCAATCACTTTGCGGATCACAAAGAGTTTACGCTCAAAGGCATCTTGATCGGCGCAATTATCACCTTTTCCCACAAAGACTTGTCGAACCACCGGTTCTCTGGCTTTAACGCCTTCGCTTAAGCCTTTGTTATTGGTTGGTACATCTCGCCAAGCGAGTAGGTTTTGTCCTTCGTCGGCAATGATTTGGGCGATCAATTTTTCACAAGCAGCGCGAGTTTCCCCATCGCGTGGCAAAAATATCATGCCTACGCCATATTCTCCCTGCGCTGGCAAGGTGGTGATACATTCTTGACGCAAAAAGGCATCTGGCGTTTGGATAAGAATACCAGCACCGTCACCGGCAAGGGGATCGGCTCCGACGGCGCCACGGTGTGTCAGATTTTTGAGTATTTCTAAGCCTTGATTGACAATTTCGTGATTTTTATGCCCTTTTATATGGACAATAAAACCGACTCCGCAGGCATCGTGTTCATTTTTTGGATCGTAAAGTCCTTGTTTGGGTGGCAATGCACCGTGGCTCATTATAATTCCTCTCTTGTTTGTTGAATCAGTTCAAGATAAATCTTGGACTGGCATCCTAAATGATTAGAGTTGTCCGTAAATAAAAAGTCAAAATCAAGTCAAAATCAAAACCATCTGAGGTCACAAGTGAGTTCGGATTTTGACCTGGCAGGTTTGGGTTTAACCTGCCAGGTCTGGTTTTGACTTTTTATTTACGGACATGTCTATTAATTACATTACTGCGTCCGTACATTTTGTCCTTGTTTCTTCCATGATTTCCACCAGTTTGTCTAGCTTATCGTTGGTTATTTTGACCTGTTTTATAAGCTCTTGGTGCTCTTCTTTTAATTCTTTCAGGATTTCTTCATCAATGTTTTCCATTTTGTCCTCCTATCAATCTGTCCGTTACCCGTTATCTGTTATCTGTTATCATTTTAAGAATCCAAGATAAATCTTGGACTCCTACAAAAATTTATTTACGCCCAAGTTTAGCCGCCTGAAAACCAGCAGTCTCATCTTTCTTGGTTTGTTGGGAAACGGGTTTACTGTCTTTGACATATAAATACCAATAAATGCCCCCGACAAGTACGGCACCACTCACAATATTCCCCAAGGTAACGGGAATAAGATTACCAACAAAAAATGTGTAAAAATTCAAGGAACTGAGATCCCAAGCCGGATGATTCTCCATGACAACATTGGCAATCGTGGGATCCGTGATGGCGACAAGTCCTGCCGGGATAATAAACATATTTGCGACACAATGCTCAAATCCGCTGGCAATAAATGCCATGACTGGAAACCATGCGCCGGCAATTTTTCCCATTGTATCTTGCCCGGCTGCGACAATAACGACCGCCAGACAAACCAGCCAATTACATCCTATACCCCTAACAAATGCCTCCGAAAAGGTGAGATGGGTTTTTTTATAGGCGATGGCAACGGCGTGGGCACCTATTTGACTGCCATGTCCAGACCAAATATCACTGGTAAACATCATCCAAACGAGGAATAAGCTGCCGATAAAATTACCGATATAAACAAGCGTCCAGTTATTGAGGACTTGGCCCGTTGTCAAATTTCCATTTAACCAACCCATGGAAAGAAGGGTGTTGCCGGTAAAGAGATCGGAGCCTGCAACAAGGACAAGGACAAGGGCAATACCAAACACACATCCCCCGATAAAACTACTGAATCCAACACCAAAAAGGGGTACCATGTCATGAGTGACAGTGGTCATTAATTGGGCAGCAAAAGCAATATAGGCACCTGCTAGGAAAGATGATATTATTATTTTGGGAACCGGCATTTTGGTTTTGTAATCGCCAACGCCGATAAATGCTTGGGCAGTTTCAGCAGGGGTAAGAAAATTTTTCGCCATTGTGGAACGATCTCCTTATGTTAATGTGGTCATTTTGACTGACAGTTTTGAAACGTGTTAATTATAACTCAAATGCTCAATTTTTTTTGTATTTAGGCGTCCAAGATTTATCTTGGATACATTGAAGATGATGCAACATGAAGCAAAGATGAGTGATTTTGGATGGTCGATTACCAGATGAAATGGGTCTGTTGCCCGATTTGAACGAAATCTGTTGTTCCATTGAGTTGTCCGTTTTTTATTTACGGACAAGTCTATTCTATTAACAGCTTACGGTTCAGTGAAAAAACGTGGTGGAATTTGAATGAACTTGATATGATGCTCAAGCGAGTGCTTGAAAACAATTTCTAAAAAAATTTCCAAAAATAAATATAGCACCAATAGGGCAACACCCTAGTGGTTGCCCTTGCTATATTATTGTATTATTTTTTTTGCGTAGCGGCATTCAACCATTCCGTGGTTCGTTCTTGCAAAAGATCGCATTGACTACAATCACGACATGCGGCTCCGTCTCGCGCGGGTAACGGGAGTTCCATCGAGAGAAGTTGGCGTATCTCGTCTTCATATTTATCGAGTGATGACTTTGCTTGTGATAACATGGTTTCCAGCAATCGTGCGAAGTGGTGGTGCAAATCGGTCAAGTCTTGACAATGCTCGACTTGACTAGATTCAACAAGCTGTTTATTTAAAATCTTGATTAGCGAGCGTTTGCGATTATCTGTCTCGGCTATACCTGTGAGGTATTTTGATTTCCATCTTAATTGCCGCATAACTTATCTCCTCATTTTTATAGTTCAATAATATTTGCTCATTATAATATTACTA
>JALXAQ010000209.1 GCA_026991885.1 Thiotrichaceae bacterium | reverse complement strand
GTCGAAAGCAAGGCGCTGAATCAGGCGCATAGCAAGCTGCGCAACCAATTCAGCAAAGCTTACGCTCCTGCTCACGCCCCTTACCTACGACCGCCATAGATGGTGGAAGTGTAAATAGATTGTCTGGAGCAATCGTTACCATCCATGTAGGCAACGCAGTTACCGGCAAATACTCAGTCCTTAGAAATCCGCACCCGTGACCACGCGAAGTATAAGCAAAGGGAATAACTTAAACCGTTTGAAAAATTTGGAGAGTTGCCGTTTTAAGTTATTTTCAAAGATTTGCTGAAAGTGTGTAATTTCATTTCTTCCAGTAGTAAATAGAAACAAGGCACCAAAAACAAAGTTATAAAGGTAGCAAACAAAACACCAAAGGCCAGTGAAACAGCCATGGGAATCAGAAACTGAGCTTGTGTGTTACTACTGAATATCATCGGCATCAAGCCTATAAAAGTGGTTAGCGAGGTAAGCATGATAGCTCTAAAACGCGCCTTACCTGCCTGCAATACAGCATCAAACAAATCCGCACCCTGCTGTCGACAACGATTGATATAATCAACTAATACCAGACTATCATTGACCACTACACCCGTTAAAGCCATCATTCCCAATACACTCTGAATAGTTAAATCCAAGCCAAGCAATAAATGCCCCAGCACTGCTCCAATCAGTCCAAAAGGAATCACTGACATCACAATAAAAGGTTGTAAATATGATTGAAAGGGAATAGCAAGAAGAACATAAATAATAAACAATATCAATAGCAGGCCGAACCCTAAACTTTTAAAAGATGCCCTGGTTTCCTTAGCTTCCCCTTCTTCTACAAAAGAAACTTCGGGGTGTTCTTGTAATATTTCATTTATAAATACATCCATTTCCTGCCTTAAAACAGGTAATTGCACTGCCTTTTGGTCTGCATCTGCGGTCACATGAATAGTCCGGTAGCGTTCTGAGCGATGAATAACTGCGGGGGCACGTTTAATGGAAATATTAGCAACTTGTTGAATTGGGACTTCATTCCCTTCGGCAGTCCGAATTTTCATGGATTCCAAACTGGTAAATGATTGACGATCAGATTCTGGATAACGAATATAGACCTTGACCTCTTCTCCATCGCGCTGCATGCGTTGCACTTCCATACCATGAAAAGCACTTCGTACCTGCAGACCAAGATCCATACTACTAATCCCTAACAGTTTAGCCTCTGGCTTAATTTGTAACTGAACCTGTTCCTTGCCTTGAGAAAAATCATCACCAATATCAAAAACACCTGGGTATTGAGCCAGCTGTGTCTTGATTTTGGAAGCCACCTGATTGAGTTCTTTAAAATCATGACCTTTTAGCATAAAGTCGATGGGGTTTGCGGGTCTAAAAATAGATGCGCTAAAAGTAAGCTTTTTGGCACCGGAAATGGGTCCCACCATCTCCCGCCATTCTCTGGCCAATTCAGTGCTACTCACGGGGTGATTGCGCATTTCCTGCGGGATAATGTCAAAATTGACATAACCTTGATTGGGTTTTAAACCCATTCTGACACTACCTTGAATACTGACAGAAGAATAAACATTACTAATTATTTTTTCATCTGAAAGGCTGTTATATTTGTCTCGTAATGCCAGTGCTGCTTTCTCAATGCGCTCAACATGACGTCGAGTCACCTCATAAGGCGTACCTTCCGGTAATGTTAATCTTGATCGTGCAATTTCACTTTGCACTCGTGGAAAAAAAGTAAATCGAACCCAGCCACTAAAAATTGTGCTGGCGATAATGAGCAGTACACTAAAAAATACCGCTAATGTCAGCCCTGGCCTTTTTAAGGCTTTATTTAACATTGGCTGATATATCTCGTTTATAAAGTAAGCTAAATAAGTACTGACTTTTATCTGTATATTTTTTAGCCAGGGGAAAACACGCTCTTCTCTCATGTGTTTAAGATGTGCGGGTAAAATAAATTTGGTTTCAATCAGTGACAAGAGTAGAACAGGTATAACAATAGCCGGTATCATAGTAAACATTTTACTGCGCGCACCTTCCATCATCAGCAATGCTGCAAAAGCTACAATAGTGGTCAAAACACCAAATGTAACAGCTGTTGCTACTTCCTGGGTTCCTCGTATTACGGCATCAGTAGGATCTCCACCTTGTTTTATGTGTTTATGAATATTTTCCCCGGTAACAATGGCATCATCAACCACAATACCCAACACCAAAATAAAGGCAAACATACTGGTATAATTGATAGTGACATCAAACATCGGCATAAATGCAAAAGCACCAATAACCGATACAGGAATACCCAACACCACCCAAAAAGCCAATTCCATTTGCAAAAACAAAGTTAACAAAATAAAAACTAAAACAGCACCCTGAATGGCCGTTTGAATGAGTGATGAAATACGGCTGTCAATATATTTTGAACGATCCCGCCAATAGGTAATTTTAACGCCGGGTGGCATTCTGTCTTGTGCTTGATCAAGATATTCTTTTACTTGCCTGGATATTTCCAAAGCATCCTGATTCCCCAAGCGATACACCTCAATCATTACCGAAGGCACGCCGTTAAAACGGGATAGAATAGGCAAATCAACAAAACCATCATTAATTTTGGCAATATCCCCAATACGAAGGCTGGTACCATCGGCACGCATTTTGATTACAATATCAGCAAAATCAGATCCTTTATAAAGCTGTCCCTTGGTACGCACTAAAAATTCATAATCACCGGTTTTAATAGCCCCTGCCGGAAGGTCTACTGATGAGCGGCGAACAGCATTAGCTAAATCAGCTATGCTAAGTTCATATTCACGTAATTGCTGTTCAGAAACCTCAATGGAAATTTCAAAAGGTCTGATACCGGTTAGATCTACTTGGGAAATACCGGGCAAATCGACAATTTCATCGCGTACCTTTTTCCCTAATGTTCGCAATTCAGTTTCTGGTAAATCACCACTGAGCGAAACACTGATCACTTCAAAGCGCCTGGACATAACACCCACTTCCAGGTCTTCCAGTTCATCAGGAAAGCTATGAATAATATCAACCCGGGACTGAATATCATCCATAACTTCTCTGTATTCATATCCATCGGCTGTTTGCATAGTCACAGAACCCGAACCTTCTCCTGCTGTACTGCGCAGTTCTGTAATTCCGGGAAGATCGTAAATTGCTTCTTCGATACGGGTAACCACAGACTTTTCTATATCCACCGGAGTACCGCCAGGATAAGAGAATTTAACAAAAAGACGACTGCGTTCATACTGTGGCGAGGATTCAACAGCAACCATCGTCAGCATAACAAACAGCCCTGTAAACACAATAACAGCCATCAGCAAATTGGCAGCAACGCGGTTTTTTGCAAACCAGACAATTAAAGCATTCATAAATATTGAGGGGCTGAGTGGCGCTGCGGCATGCCTGCCTTCTGTTTATTGTCTGGAACCTGGCTGGGGCTGGATGGTTCCGAAGCTAACTTGACTTTCGCATTATTAGCGGCAAAAGGAATATAGCTTACACAGACTCTTTCACCTGAAACCAAACCTTCTTTGACAAGCAATTCATTTTCGGTTTCCCATAAAACTTTAATGTTCTTTCTTTGTAAGCGACTATCGCTATCCACAATCATAATTGTGTTATTGCCTTGCACAGCAGTTCGGGGCAAGGCAAATACATCTTCAAGAGGTTTACCCTGAATCTCAGCCGAGACAAACTGACCTATTTCCAGAGGGGGTCTATTATCACTATGGCGTTTATACGGATTATCAATTT
>JALXAQ010000208.1 GCA_026991885.1 Thiotrichaceae bacterium | reverse complement strand
TAAAAATAATGTGTAAATAAAATGGCTTACAAAAACAAGTTTATCAAAATTATTAAGAAAGATTAAAGTTAAAGTAGATAATTAAAAAAATATCATAAACTTATATTTTTTGTTATTTAAACATTGTTCAATTTATTTTGCCCCAGACCTCAGAGGTCTTTTTTATTGATTTAGCAAAAAATGTTCCAATTAGTATTGGCTTTAGCAGATTGTTTAGAAATAATGTTAAACTTAATTCCTTTTTATGTAGAGAGAGTGATAAATGACAGAGACATTGGCTCAAATCAAACAAGGTACTCACGAAATATTACTAGAGGATGAATTACGGACCAAATTAAAAAGTGGCAAACCCCTACGCATCAAAGCAGGTTTTGATCCAACGGCACCAGATTTGCATATAGGACATACCGTATTGCTTAACAAATTGCGTCAATTTCAAAATTTAGGACATACCATTTACTTTTTAATCGGTGATTTTACGGGAATGATTGGCGATCCAACCGGCAAAAATATTACCCGTCAATCTCTTTCAAGAGAAAAAGTATTAGAAAATGCCCAGACTTATCAGGCGCAAATTTATAAAATCCTCAATCCAGACAGTACAAAAATTTGTTTTAACTCTGAATGGATGAACAAAATGGATGCCGGTGAACTGATTAAGCTGGCAGCTCAACACACCGTTGCACGGATGTTGGAGCGCGATGATTTTCACAAACGATATACCAGTGGACAACCCATAGCCATTCATGAATTTCTATACCCCTTGATACAAGGCTATGATTCAGTCGTACTAAAGGCAGATGTCGAATTGGGCGGCACTGACCAAAAATTTAATCTCTTAGTCGGGCGAGAATTGCAAAAACACTATGGGCAAACGCCACAAGTGGTACTGACTATGCCAATTTTGGAAGGCTTAGACGGCGTACAAAAAATGTCTAAATCTTTAGGCAATTATATCGGTATTGAAGAGCCCTTTGACGAAATGTTTGGTAAAATAATGTCCATTTCTGACAGCCTGATGTGGCGTTACATTGACTTATTGAGTTTTAAAACCCCAGCACAAATCCAGCAATGGAAAAAATCGGCAGATGAAGGGGCAAATCCGCGTGATATTAAAGTAGAATTTGCACAAGAGATTGTCGAACGTTTTCATAGCCGTGCAGCGGCACAACAGGCTTATGAAAATTTTATCGCCCGCTTTAAGCGAGGAGAAATGCCAGAAGATATACCCGAAGTGACATTAAGGACAGAAACGGGTTACATACCGATAGGGGCTTTGCTCAAGCAAGCCAATTTGACACCAAGCACCTCAGAAGCGATGCGTATGATTAAACAAGGTGCTGTCAAAATTGACGGCGAACGAGTTAGTGATCGCGCCCTGAAAATGCCAGTCACTTCAAACCATATTTATCAAGTGGGCAAACGCCGTTTTGCGCGTGTACTGATAACTGACAACTGATAACTTAAAATGCAAGCATTTACAACATTGACGGGTTTAGTGGCACCGTTGGATCGTGCGAATGTCGATACAGATGCCATCATTCCCAAACAATTTTTAAAATCCATTCATCGTACTGGGTTTGGACCTTATTTATTTGATGAATGGCGTTATTTAGATCAGGGAGAACCGGGGCAAGATTGTACAAATCGTCCGTTAAATCATGAATTTGTGCTCAATCAGGCGCGTTATCAGGGGAGCCAAATTTTACTGACACGCCGCAATTTTGGCTGTGGCTCTAGCCGTGAACATGCCCCTTGGGCTTTGCTTGACTATGGATTTCGCGCCATTATAGCCCCCAGTTTTGCTGATATTTTTTATAACAACTGCCTTGAAAATGGCATATTACCCATTGTATTAGACGAAGAAGTCGTTGAGACATTATTCCAAACCGTAGAGGCAAGCCCAGGTTATAGACTCACAATTGATTTGGCAGCACAAACGGTAACGACACAAACGGGGGATGGTCTGAAATTTGCAATAGATGCTAAAGATAAACATCGTTTGCTTAATGGCTTAGATAGCATCGCAATGATTTTGCAACAAGCCGATCAGATCGTGGCTTATGAAAACCAGCGTAAACAAAAAGCACCTTGGCTTTTTCAGTAAACGGAACACTGATAAACTGACATGAGTAAAACTATCGCAATACTACCCGGTGACGGCATCGGTCCTGAAATTATCGTTGAAGCCGTTAAAGTATTGGAAATATTAAATATCTTATTTGAATTAGACCTACATCAGGAAGAAGGCTTGATCGGTGGCGCAGCCATTGATGCCACTGGGCAACCCTTGCCTCCCGAAACATTAGAACTGGTCAAAAAAGCAGATGCTGTCTTATTGGGTGCTGTCGGTGGCCCAAAATGGGAAACCTTGGAAATAGCCAATCGTCCCGAAAAGGGACTCTTAGGCTTGCGCTCAGAACTCCAACTATTTGCCAATTTAAGACCCGCTCTACTATTTCCTGAATTGGCTAACGCCTCGACGCTTAAACCAGAAGTCGTCAAAGGGCTAGATATTCTCATCGTGCGCGAATTGACGGGCGGCATTTATTTTGGACAACCGCGTGGTATTCATACCCTCGACAATGGAGAGCGACAAGGATTTAATACCCTCGTTTACAATGAAAGTGAAATTGAACGAATTGCGCGAATTGCCTTTGAAAGTGCCCAAAAGCGGCAAAAACGCCTTTGTTCAGTTGACAAAGCGAATGTCTTAGAAGCGACAGAATTATGGCGAGAAATCGTTACGCGAGTCAGTAAAGACTATCCCAACGTTCAACTCACTCACCTGTACGTGGACAATGCCGCTATGCAATTGGTACGTGCGCCCAAACAATTTGATGTGATTGTGACAAGCAATATGTTTGGCGATATTTTGTCCGACTTGGCATCCCAATTGACCGGCTCCATTGGCATGTTGCCCTCCGCCTCCTTAGATGCGAACAACAAGGGCATGTACGAACCGATACATGGCTCCGCCCCCGATATTGCAGGACAAAAGATTGCCAATCCGCTGGCAACGATTTTATCAGTTGCGATGATGTTACGCTATAGCTTAAATAAACCTGAATTAGCCAACCTGGTTGAAAATGCAGTCAGTCAGGTATTACGCGATGGCTTGCGTACCAAAGATATTCAAGATGAGGGAAAAAAGGCGGCGAGTACCAGCGAAATGGGTGAGGCTGTGGTAGTGGCAATGATACAGGCACAAGAAAAGGCGAATCCTAAAGAGCCGTCGCCACCCAAAAAAAGGGAATTACCCAAACTTCAGGTTTTTAGTTCACGATTTTCGGAAAAACGAGCTAATGAGCCAAAGAAGAGGGAGAGGGAGAGGGAGAGCAAACCCAAACAAAAGGAAAATAAGGATTTACCCCGTGTTGAGGTTTTTGGCTCGCGATTTTCGATTGATAAAAAGCAAAACTGAATGGAGAAAAAAATGACTCGTTTGTTCGATGTTGCAGTGGTAGGCGCAACGGGTGCGGTTGGTGAAGTCATGATATCCATACTGGAAGAACGCAATTTTCCAGTCGGAAAATTATATCCCTTAGCCAGCCATCGCTCAACCAGTAGGCAGATTCAATTCAAAGGTAAATACTTAGGCGTTGAGGATTTAGAAAAATTTGACTTTTCCAAAGTACAAATTGGCCTATTTTCCGCAGGTGCCTCAGTCTCAGCGATTTATGCCCCGCGTGCTGGAGAAGCAGGCTGCGTGGTTGTGGACAATACGTCACAATTTCGCCAAGACAAGGATATACCCCTCGTCGTGCCAGAAGTCAACCCAGATGCGATAGCACAGTATAAATCACGCAATATCATTGCCAATCCGAATTGTTCCACCATACAAATGCTGGTTGCCCTTAAACCCATTTATGATGCCGTTGGGATTGAGCGGATTAACGTAGCGACTTATCAAGCAGTCTCCGGCAGCGGAAAAAAAGCCATTGAAGAACTGGCAGGGCAAACGGCGGCGTTGCTCAATGGTAAACCCATTACGCCAGAAGCTTATCCCAAACAAATCGCTTTTAATGTATTGCCACACATTGATAAATTCATGGAAAATGGCTATACCAAAGAAGAGATGAAAATGGTGTGGGAAACCAAAAAGATTTTTGGGGATGACTCTATTTCAGTCAATCCAACAGCAGTACGTGTTCCCGTCTTTTATGGACACTCCGAAGCGGTTCATATTGAAACCCGTGAAAAAATCAGCGTCGAACAAGCACATGAATTGTTGAAGATGGCACCCGGCATTGTTTTGATGGATGAACGCAAACCTGGCGGTTATCCTACCGCAGTCACCGAGGCTGTCAATAAAGACCCCGTTTTTGTGGGTAGAATACGCGAAGATATTTCTCATCCGCGTGGACTCAATTTGTGGGTGGTTTCTGATAACATCCGCAAAGGTGCGGCACTGAACAGTATTCAAATTGCAGAAATTTTGATAAAAGATTACCTATAGTTATTATAGTATTTACAGGAGTCCAAGATTTATCTTGGACCTCCAAAGGAGAACCTAAAAATGCGTCAACTAACAAATACCCTAGCCTTGATATATTGTATTTTCTTCGCGCTAGATGTTCATGCACTCGGACTGAGTGATATTCAGGTCAATTCAAACCTCAATGAACCTTTAAATGCTAAAATAGATGTTTATTCCATTCCCAAAGGGAGTGCCTCCACTCTCAAAGTAGCTATCGCCTCAAAAAGTGCTTTCCAACGCGCAGGATTAGAGCGTCCCTATATTTTGACAAACTTAGAGTTTTCTGTCCAAGCGATTAGCAAAACTGAAGCTTTGGTTCAAATAACCACCCCAGAAGCTTTAAAAGAACCTTTTCTCAACTTTATAGTTGAAGTAACTTGGACAAGCGGGCAACTTTTGCGCGAATATACGATATTTTTGGATCCCCCTTCGTATCAGCAGCCAGCCACTCCTATTAATCGTCCCTCCTCAGTTGCGGGTCAAAATACCCTCGCCACGAATGAGGAGGAAACGTCAACAAATGTTGATGAGGGGGACTATTATACGATCGTTAGAAATGACACCTTATGGAAGATTGCTGCCAAACACCGTCCAAAAGGCGTATCCGTACCAGAACAGATGGACAGAATTTTCAATGCCAATCCAAATGCTTTTATTAACAATAATAAAACAATGCTCAAGGTGGGAAAGGTTCTACGGATACCCGGTTGGACTTCACCCGTCCCGACTGAGGATGCCACATCGCGTCGTACACCCGAAGAAATTGACGAACCTTTTAGTAGCGAATCGTCAGAAAAATGGACAGCACAACGGGAAAAGCTAGAAAATAAAATAACCCAACTCACAGAAGAGAATGTAGCACTTAAGTCTGAAAACGAGCGCCTTACAACAAAATTGGAAAACAATAAGAGTTTGGTTGTTATTCTCAAAAAGGAGTTGGCTGCTAAAAATAATAGGTTGACCGATCATGCTCAGCAAATAGCAGACTTACAAGCACAACTAGAAAGACAAGAAAAACAGCTAGCGGACAAGCTGCCCACGCCGCAACAGCCATTCACAAAACCAGAGCGAGCTCATCAAGACTTAGTGAGTTCTTCAACAGACAAAACGCAAGAAGTGGCCGTCTCCCCGCCACCAGCAACGCCTTTAAAAGTTGCGGGTGATGAGAAACCCGTTACCAGCAATGACTGGATCAAAGATAACGTGCCTGGCGGTTGGATAACTATAATAGCGACTGTCGGGAGTATTGTTTTATTGTTATTAATCCTGACTTTCTTTAGACGGAAGCCGAAGACCTCAACTGAGACCTTGGAGAAATTTGAGACATCAAAAGCACCAAAAGCCGTTAATAAAAAACGTCCTGATGACGAAATGTATGATCAATTCATGGAAGAAGAAGTTAATCGGGGGAGTGAAACACCTTATGAGGATGTCCGCGAAAAATTCAATGGATATATGGCTCAGAAGAGTTTCGGTCAAGCCGAAGACTTTATTCAATCTGCAATTAAGCAATATCCACATAATCATGAATATCATTTGATGTTGCTAGAAATTTATGCGGCAGAGAAGAAAGTTGCTCAATTTGAGAAAGAAGCCAAGGTTTTGCATGATGCTGTCAACGGACAAGGTCCCTTGTGGGAAAAAGCTTTAGAACTTCGGAAAGACTTATCTCCAGATGGAGAATCCTTCTCGCAACCAGACACGACGGGTGCGACTGCTATAGGTGCTGCGGCTGTTGTTGCTGCGACTACGCTAGGAGAAAATGAAAGCCAAAATGATGATAGGCTTGTGATACCTCTCAGCGAAGAAGAAGATGACCTACTTCTGTTCTCCAGCGAAGAAGAACTGAACCAAGATGTGAATTTGTCTGAGGAATTAAAGGGGATCGATGCTTTTTCCGATATTAATCGCACAGAGCCGCCAGAAGATGATGAAATTAAAACGAGTGCCGAAACGGATGAATTCATTTCAGATTTGAAATCGCCAGAGGAGAGCAGTGATGTGCTGTTCAACTTAGATGATGATTTGTCAGAGGCTGATGAGGCCAACTTGTCTCATTTGTCGTCGCTAGACGATGAGTTTGATTTACCATTAGAAAGTGGTAGTGAAGCTACACAGCATGATTCGTTGCTAGAACTAGACGATGAATTACCGTTAGAAAATGTTGAAAAGGAAAGTTCATCGCTAGGTATAGAAGAAGAGGAGTTCTCCTTAGAAAGCAGCGGTCAAGAGGAGAGCCCGGCTGAGGAGTTCTCATCGCTAGAGCTAGATGAGGATTTTTCCTTAGAAAGCCCTCAAGAGGAGAGCGCGGCTGAGGACTTGTCATCACTAGACTTAGATGAGGATTTTTCCTTAGAAAGCCCTCAAGAGGAGAGCGCGGCTGAGGACTTGTCATCACTAGACTTAGATGAGGACTTATCCTTAAGCGGTCAAGAGGAGAGCGCGGCTGATGAGTTGTCATCACTAGAGCTAGATGAGGATTTCTCCTTAGAAAGCGGTCAAGAGGAGAGCGCGGCTGATGAATTGTCATCACTAGAGCTAGATGAGGATTTCTCCTTAGAAAGCGGTCAAGAGGAGAGCGCGGCTGATGAGTTGTCATCACTAGAGCTAGATGAGGATTTCTCCTTAGAAAGCACTCAAGAGGAGAGTGCGGCGGATGACTTATCATCGCTAGAGCTAGACGAGGATTTCTCCTTAGAAAGTGCTCAAGAGGAGAGCGCGGCGGATGACTTATCCTTAGACGAGGATTTGTCACTAGACCAATTGCTAGCGGGGCTTGACAGTGATGAGACAGATAATCCACAAGAGACAGTGGATGATGGGAACGAGAAATAACTGATATTTTGCATCCTGTTATACGACTTATCTGTTTTATCCTACTGGTTGCCGGATTGGCGGTGACCAGTCAAATCATGTTTATTGTGGTATTGCCTTTATTGATATTGCTATTTAAAATCCATGCCAGTGTCGTATTACCACTTTTAAAACGCTTGCGTTGGCTGTTTTTATCCCTGTTTATTCTTAATCTATGGTTTCATTCACCAGAATTGACTTGGTTGCCAACTATGGCAGGATTATTATTGGCATTAGAACGGGTGGCTGTGCTGATTATCATTGTACTTGCCGCACATCTACTCATCACAACGACTAAAACTCAGGATATTATCGCCGCCTTGCAATGGTGGTTGAGACCATTAAATAAAATAGGATTTTCTACAGAAAGATTGGCGGTGCGTCTCGCCTTAGTGCTTGATACCGTTACGGCTGTACAAAAGCTTTATACAAACACACCCACAATCACGACTAAAAATCCTATTAAAATAATCAGTGCGAGAGTGGCAGGATTATTTACACAAGTATTGACTCATGCCGAAACGACACCGTTAGCCACTTTAGAAATCCCTAAACTTAACTCCCCCCCCCTGTGGCAATGGGGCTATCCATTACTCATTTTACTACTAATACTCTGACAAAGCTAAAGCTTTGTACTCCAACCCCTTTTCATCGGACTATGAGAATAGCTTTAGGCATAGAATACGCCGGAAATAATTTTTTTGGTTGGCAAAGCCAACCTCACGCCCCTAGTGTACAAGCTTGTGTAGAAGCGGCTTTATCCAAAGTCGCCAATCACAGCGTCAAAGCGGTTTGTGCTGGGCGCACTGATACAGGTGTACATGCTTTAGGGCAAGTTATACATGCTGATGTGACAGCACAACGTTCCATACGCTCATGGATATTGGGCACTAATGCGAATTTACCCGATGATGTCAGTGTATTATGGGCGCAGTTGGTTGATGAAAATTTTCATGCCCGTTTTTCAGCACAACGACGTCACTACCGTTATATCATTTTAAATCGCCCAACTCGTCCCGCTTTATTAAGTAAAAGAGTGACTTGGGAATATCGACCCTTAGATATTGAGCAGATGCAAGCAGGGGGCAATTATCTGTTAGGTACGCATGATTTTTCCTCTTATCGCGCGACCGCCTGTCAAGCGAAAACGCCAGTACGCACCATTTCACGCCTAAAGGTTTCTCGTGTTAATGATCATGTGATTATAGAAATTTCAGCAAATGCTTTTTTGCATCACATGGTACGCAATATTGCAGGCGTATTGATGACTATAGGTTATGGTGAGCAAACCGCCGAGTGGGCACATACTGTCTTAGAGGCACGCAATAGGACCTTAGGCGGAGTGAGAGCATCCCCCGATGGCTTATATTTATGTGGTGTGGATTATCCTGAGCCTTATGTATTTCCAAAGGCTAATCCCCCTCTTTAAAAAAAAATTTTGCGTAAACGTAAAAAAGTCTTGCTTTTTTTTTTGAGTTGGATTATTATACGCAGCCATTGCCGGTATAGCTTAGTAGGTAAAGCACCTGACTTGTAATCAGGAGTGACGGGTTCGATTCCTGTTACCGGCTCCATTTTTAGCCCCAGCGCGTTATGCCCTGGGGCTTTTTTTTGTCGGAGTCCAAGATTTATCTTGGACTTCTTTCAACGCTGTAAAATCAGTTCAAGTACCAACTTACTCCCAAAATAAGCCAACATCAGTACAAAAAAACCACTGATACTCCAGCGTATCGCAGTCTTTCCACGCCAACCATAACGCCAATGTCCCCATAGCAATATCGCAAAAACACACCAGGCCACTGATGACAAAACGGTTTTGTGTACCAAGTGTTGTGCGAATATATCTTTTAAAAATATGAAGCCACTGATCAGGCTTAGACTGAGTAAGATAAAGCCCAGTGCAATCATTTGAAAGAGCAGCGTTTCCATAACTTGCAATGGGGGTAATTTTTGCATCACCCAGCCTGGGCGTTTGTGATGTAATTGGTAATCTTGAAAGGCTAAAAATAAGGCTTGCAAGGCGGATATACTCAATAAGCTATAGGCAACAATGGAAAATAAAATATGAAGTGTCACGCCAAAATTTTGATCTGGGGATAAAATTCTCTCGGTATGAAAATAGCTATCTAAGCCGATAGCGAGTGCCGCAATGGGAAATAGTACCACTGCGAGGTTTTCTACGGGTTGACGACTCAATAATAACAATAGCCCAATCATCCAAGTCATTAGGGATATTGCATTGAAAAAACCCAAATTTAAGCCCGATGACGTTACCATATTTTGATACAACAGCAGCGCATGTAGGCTGACTGCTAGTCCACCTAATAATAGTAAAATGTGTTTAGAGGCTATTCGTGAGATAGCCGCAGCAATGTATAAAATAATCGCAGAAATACTCAGAAATATATTCACAACAAAATTTTTATAAGAGTTAAGTGGTCTTGGACGTCCAAGATAAATCTTGGACTCCTTGTTAATATAACATTTTTTGACTTACAATACTCCGTCTCTTCCCGCTGTTGGGTTTTCTTATCGACGGATTCTTGCTCATGCAAATGCTGCTCCGTTTCCTCTTTTTCAATTTGCCAAGCCTCGTTTTTTTCAACCCACGCCTTTTCAGCGTCTTCACGCTTTTGTTTGAGCGTCTCTTGATATTGCTCAGCAGTGTCAGTGTAGTCTTTGAGTAAATCGCTTAGGGTATCATCTTCAATTTGAAGATCATATAAGTTCGTTAATTGACTGCTTTCGGTTTCAAGCGTGGTGCGGACTTCTTTTAAGTGTGACGCTTCCACAAGTAAGTTGGTGGACAGTTGGCTTAAAGCCGTGTTGAATTTTTCCCCCATTTGCCCCAGTGTGGCAATCACTTCTTTCATCGCTACTTTTTTTTGTAAGCCTTTTCTAATTCATTGTAAGCGGTAATAAGCCGTCATGGCAAGTTGTTGTATTTGCTGTGAAGCCGTTTGAAATTTCTCAGTCAAGTTAGCAATGCGTGCTTTCTGCTCTTCCACTGTCTTGTTGAGGTATTCGATTTTTAATTCAAAAGCCTTACGCTTGGCTTCTCTCTCTTTTTCCAACAACTTGGCCTGATTTTCTTCATCCCGATAAGTGTCCTTAATCGCATTTTCACGGGCTTTTTTCACCACTTCTTCGATTTCCTTGGGCATGGTGTCAATTTTGACTTTGTACTCTTCAAACTCGGTTTGATGTTTGTCAAGCGCTAATTTTTCCACTTCGGTGGTCATATTTTTAGTGAGTCCATCAACAGACTGACCAAAGGTGGATTGCAATTGAGCTAAGGATTGAAAAAGACTATCGGGGGTGTAGGTAGAGGCTTGCTCAACAATTTCTTTGTCCTTTTGTTGGGCAGCGATATCTAGTCAGCGCGTAGCTTTTCAAATGCCTTGATAAGGTTTTGCTGTTCAGTTTGATGGGTATTCATCTTATTGAATTTTCATTATATATATGCATATCTTATAACATATAATGGAATTTAATCAAGACTCAAGTTATAAAAAAATTGAAAATGGAACAGGCTTAATTGGGGTGTGAGTACAACAAATGTAAGACAGCGAATCATTATGGCTTGAGCCGGTTTTTATTCGTTGTCTGGCATTAGTTGTACTCTCATGGGTTTTAATATCAAACAGGGCCGAAGGTGGATTTATTTTAACTGATAACTGATAACAATTAGACTGTACGGCAACCGCCGTTTGTTGTTGAATCTGAAAGCTGGTAGGATAGCTAAATTTCTATTAAATATGAAAAATTACTTAGACGAAATTCGCTGGAACGAGCAAGGCTTAGTCCCCGCCATTGCTCAAGATGTCGGCACGGGTAAAGTGTTGATGCTCGCTTGGATGAATCGGGATGCTTTAAAATTAACTGTCCAAGAAAAACGCGCTGTTTATTGGTCCCGTTCTCGTGGTAAACTTTGGTTTAAGGGGGAAGAGTCTGGTAACATTCAATATGTTAAGGATATTCGCCTTGATTGTGATAATGATGTGGTGTTGCTGAGTGTCCAACAAATTGGGGGCGTTGCCTGTCACACGGGGCGACATCATTGTTTTTTTAAACAATTACAAGATAATCAGTGGGTAGCCGTTGAGCCGGTGTTAAAAGATCCCGCTACGTTATATCATTAAGATGAGCGACTTATTACAACATTTAGCGCAAGTATTAGAGCAACGTAAAACGGCTGATCCAAATCAGTCTTACGTGGCCAGTTTATATGCCAAGGGCCTTGATACGATTTTAAAAAAAGTTGGTGAAGAGGCCACAGAGACGGTGATCGCTGCCAAAAATGGCGACTCCGAGCAAATTATTTATGAAATGGCTGATTTATGGTTTCATAGTTTGGTATTGTTAGTACACCAAGGTTTGGGGCCTGAGTCGGTGTTAAACGAATTGGAGCGGCGCTTTGGGCTGTCTGGCCTTGAGGAAAAAGCGCAGCGTCACATACAGGGTGAGTAAATATGAGCACTGATTGCCTGTTTTGTAAGATTGTCGCGGGAAAAATCCCCTCTGAGCAAGTCTATAGCGATGAACATGTCGTTGTATTTAAAGATATTAATCCGAAAGCGGCGGTCCACTTGTTAATTGTGCCCCGTGAACATATTATTAGCCTTAATGAACTTGAAGAAAGGCATGACGGTTTGATGGCGTATATGATGCGCTTGTTGCCGAAAATTGCTAAAGAACAAGGGCTTGAACAGGGCTTTCGTACTGTGATTAATACTGGCCCGGGGGGCGGACAGCTCGTTTTTCATTTACATATTCATTTGCTAGGCGGCGAGGGTTTAAGCGGCGTCGGCTTTAACGGAAAGAAAATAATATGATGGGTATTAGTATTTGGCAATTATTAATTATTTTATTGATTGTAATCGTTTTATTTGGGACGAAAAAGTTGAGGAATATCGGCGGCGATTTAGGTAGCGCGATTAAAAATTTCCGCCAATCCATGCGTGATGGTGAAAAAGACGAAGAGAAACAATCAGAGCCAGCCACTCAGCCTCAAATGAGTCAAGATGATAAGGGTAAAATCATTGAAGGTCAAGTGACTGATAAGCAGACGAATAAGGCATAAAATTCGACGCAGAGCGTCGGGGCAGGCATTCCCACGCAGAGCGTGGGAACGAGGGAAAACTGCCATATCGTGCCGAGGGCAACCATAAAGGATTGCCCCTACAAACAGTTTCTCGTTCCCACGCTCTGCGTGGGAATGCCTGCATCGACGCTCC
>JALXAQ010000207.1 GCA_026991885.1 Thiotrichaceae bacterium | reverse complement strand
GTTTTAAAACGTGCCGCGTGCGAAAGCGAATAACTTTGAAGAGCCCGATGCGGTAGTCCCGCACGTCGGGATTCTGTGAGGGGGCGGTTCGGGTAACTGGCCGTTCTACCTTAATGTCCCACGCACAAATTTCCTCCTAATAACGGGTGCGTAGAACGCTAATAACGGGTTTTTGGATTATATTCGCATCAACACTTCAAGGTGGGCTGCCACACTTTGCGCCAGTGCCTGCAAGTCATAACCCCCTTCAAGGGTGGAGACAATTCGACCGTCAGCATATTTGTCAGCTATCGCCAATATTTCCTGCGTCACCCAAGTATAGTCGTCAGTTTGCAAGCACATCATAGACATCTCATCATTTTCATGTGCATCAAAGCCAGCAGAGATAAAAATCATTTGAGGGGCAAATTCATGCAAAGCCGGTAGCCACTGGTTTGTAATGGCTTCACGAAATTCTTCCCCACGGGTACCGGCTGGTAGTGGTACATTAATAATATGATCACTGACGGTATCAGCACCAACGCCCGGATAAAAGGGATGTTGAAAGCTTGAACAAAGCATGACACGCGGCTCTTCGGCGAAAATCGCTTCTGTGCCATTGCCATGATGAACGTCAAAATCTGCAATGGCTACCCGCTCCAATCCATAGGCTTCAATGGCATGTGCGGCTCCGACGGCAATGTTGTTGAAAAAGCAAAATCCCATCGCCTGAGCAGGCAGGGCATGATGTCCAGGGGGACGTATATTACAAAATGCGATTTGATGTTGATTGCTTAAGACTAAATCGGTGGCGTGAATAAGCGCACCGGCGGCACGTAAAGCCGCTTCTGGTGTTTCTGCCATCAGCACCGTGTCAGGATCGAGATAAGTAGTGCCTTGTTTTTCATTGAAATTTAATATTTTATCAATGTAGTTGATATCATGTACCCGCGCCAATTGTTGAGGGGTGGCTTTTGGGGCTTCATAATAACGCATAAAATTCATGAGCGCCTGCAATTGCTCTTCTATGGCGTAGAGCCTAGCGGGACTTTCTGGATGTCCTGTGCTCATGTTATGTCGTAAACAGGCGGGATGATGAAGGTAGGCTATAGACATGATTATTTTTCCTTAGTGCAAGGCGCACCTTGCACTTAAAACTTTAATCCACAGTATATTTATCTTCAAGCAATTTAGCTTGTGCCGCTGCTAGGCGAGCAATCGGTACTCGCGGCGCTGAGCAAGAGACATAATCTAAATCAATATGGTGGCAAAAACGAATGGAGGCGGGATGTCCTCCTTGTTCTCCACAAATGCCCACTTTCAAACCCGCACGGCTTTTGCGTCCCCATTCGACTGTCATGCTCATCAATTGCCCCACGCCTTTGACATCTAGCACTTCAAACGGATTGTCTTGCAAAATGCCGCTTTCATTGTACAACGGCAAAAATTTATTTTCCGCATCTTCACGCGAAAAGGAGAAGCTGGCTTGAGTCAAATCATTGGTGCCAAAGGAGAAAAATTCCGCTACTTCTGCTAAGTGCTCTGCCCTCATGCAGGCACGTACCACTTCAATCATGGTACCAAACTGAAATTTCAGCTTGATATTTTGGGTGCTTTCGATTTCCTTTTGGATGCTATCCACTGACTCTTTGACACGCTTTAATTCTTGGGCGGTGGTGACTTGAGGTACCATGATTTCAGGGTGAACATCAATCCCTTCTTTAAGGCATTCGGCAGTGGCTTCGAGAATGGCACGAATTTGCATGGCATAGATTTCGGGATAAGTTATCCCTAAACGAACTCCGCGATGACCGAGCATGGGATTGACTTCGTAAAGTTCGCGCACTTTGCGGAGCATCCGTTCTTTTTTGGCGATGACATCATTCACCATTTCTTCGCCCATTTCATCAAAGGGGGCGGGCAGCGGCGTCGGCAATTCATTGGGATTTATCTGGCTTAAGCGTATGCTACTCAACAGATTGGCGACGCCTTTGACGGTGCCACGCAGTTGACGCAAGTTTTCCAGTTCGTCAGTTAATTCCATTTCTGTCGGTAAAAATTCATGCAAGGGGGGGTCTAATAATCGCACGGTGACAGGACGCGGAGAGAGGGTTTTAAACAATGCTTTAAAGTCGTTACGCTGAATGGGTAACAATTTGTCTAAGGCTGCTTGGCGAGTCTCTTGGGTTGCTGCGAGAATCATGTCAACCACGATGGGGAGACGATCAGCGTCATTGAACATGCGCTCAGTACGGCAGAGGCCAATTCCCATCGCTCCATATTTCACCGCTTGCTGAGCGGCATTTGGGGTGTCTGCATTGGCCATGACTTTCAATTGGGCTATCTGATCCGCCCATGAGAGTAGAGTTTTCAGTTCATCTGAAAATTCAGAGGGTATGGTGGGCAGTTCACCAACGTACACGTTACCCGTGCTGCCATCAATGGTGATAACATCGCCTTCATGCAGGACTTGTTCGCCAATCAGTGCTTGTCGTGTTTTGGTGTCGACTTTAATGCCTTCTGCACCCGCCACACAGGCTTTACCCATTCCGCGTGCGACTACCGCAGCATGTGATGTTTTTCCGCCGCGACTGGTGAGTATGCCTTGTGAGGCAAAAAAGCCGTGAATATCTTCGGGTTTTGTTTCTTCGCGTACTAAAATGACTTTTTCATCTGCACGTCCTAACATTTCAGCACGGTTAGCATCAAATACGCATTTACCAGACGCTGCGCCAGGGGAGGCGGGTAAGCCTTGTGCTAAGGGGGCTGCCTTGGTGTTTGGTGCCAAACGGGGATGCAATAGTTGTTCTAAAAGTTCGGGGTCAATTCGTAACAAGGCTTGGTCTTTACTAATCAGTCCTTCATTGACCATTTCCACTGAAGTACGCACCATTGCAGCGGCGTTCATTTTACCCTGGCGGGTTTGCAAGCAATATAATTGGCCATTTTCAATGGTATATTCGTAGTCTTGCACTTCGTGGTAATGGGCTTCGAGTTTGTTACGTAATTCAAGCAGTTGCTTGTACATTTCTGGCATTTCTTGTTCCATTTCCTGTACGGCTTTGGGGGTGCGGATACCAGCAACGACGTCTTCTCCTTGGGCATTGACGAGGTATTCGCCATACATTTTGTTTTCGCCAGTGCCGGGATCGCGGGTAAATCCAACACCGGTGGCGCAGTCGTTACCCATGTTGCCGAATACCATTGCGACTACGTTGACGGCTGTACCATTTGCCATGTCTTTGGTGATGTTAAATTCACGGCGATAATCGACAGCCCGTTTGCCCATCCATGAGTTAAAGACGGCTTTAATGGAGATTTCTAGTTGTTCATAGACATTTTGAGGAAAGGGCAAGCCGGTTTGTTCTTTGACGACTTGCAAGAATTGTTCGCTGATTTCTTTAAGGTTGTCAGCCGTTAAATCGAGATCGCTTTTTGCGCCGACGCGCTGTTTGATCGCTTCAAATTGTTTATCAAAGTGTTCATCGGCGATTTCTAAGGCGACTTTGCCAAATAATTGGATAAAGCGGCGATAGGAGTCATAACTAAAGCGCTCATCGCCGGTTTGTTGAATGAGCCCATTCAAGGTTTGCGCGTTGAGACCTAAATTTAAAATGGTATCCATCATGCCGGGCATGGATATGGCGGCACCTGAGCGCACGGAGACAAGGAGGGGGTTATTGGGATCGCCAAAACCTTTGGCGGTGTCTTTTTCTACGGCTTGGATGTGTTGTTTGACCTCGTCCATTAAGCCATCGGGTAAATTCCTTTGCGGATCATCGAGATAGCTTAGGCAGGTTTCGGTGGTGATGACAAAACCAGAGGGCACATTGAGGCCAAATTGTGTCATTTCGCACAAGTTAGCCCCTTTGCCGCCTAATAGGTGTTTGTTTTTTCCATCTCCTTCTTTATAGGAGTAGATGTATTTTTCAGTCATTTAATGAGCTCCTTGGGTTTTAAAAAAATTAGCGATCAATCATAAATGAATTATAAAAAAAATGGCAGCCAAAAAAATCCTATTTGAGCCACGGGTTGATAATTGGTACTCCACTTCTTTGTATATCAGCTACATTTCTAGTCACTAGCACTAAATTATGTACGAGTGCAGTGGTGGCGATAAGTCCATCTATGACCGGCATTTTTTGTCCTTGTTGTTCTAACTTTCCTTGTAATATTCCCCAAGCACGGGCTATTTCCGGGGTAATGTCCAAAATTCGATCCGCAAAACGCGGTGATAACTCATCATCAAACCAATTCTGTAGCTTTTTTCGTCTCTCTAAATCAATTAACTTAGCGATGCCTTTTTGCAGTTCCCCTAAGGTTAAAACGCTTATAAACAATGAATTTTCAGGTACCTGGGTAATCCAGTCAATAACGCTTTGTTGTGGCTTGCGTTTGACTAATTCCGAAGGTACGCAAGTATCAAGTAAATGGTTCATTATAAATTAATCTCCCTGCCAGTATCTTGATCTCTCTCTAAGTCTAGTGACACGCCTACGAGCGGCGATTGTTGGAAAAATTTGACTAGGCTATTTTTGGGTTTGAGGAGTTGTCGATAACTGGCTATGGAAAGCACAACGGCTTTAACTTTTCCTTGGCTGTTGATGAGCTGAGCACCATATTTTTCTGCGTTGATTATGATTTCACTAAAATGGTTTTCTGCTTCTTGTAGTTGCCAGACATGAGTCATATTATTATCCTCTTTTCTCATTTTGACCAGAATAGGCTTTTTTCTGGTTTCCACACGTCAGCGTGGGAACGATAAATCGACATTATATTGTATAATAAATAAATAATCTACCACAAAATAGGAGGAATTTTGGCGCCATTAACTAAATTGTTTGTGATATTAGGAAGTCTCAATGCTGGGCTATCAGTGATTTTGGGCGCGTTTGGCGCACATATGCTTAAGGAACGACTGGCGGAGAGTTTGATGACGACATTTCAGACAGGCATCCAGTACCATTTTTTCCATGCGCTCGGATTGTTTGCTGTTGCCTTTGTGGCATCACAGTTACCGGGTGCCAGCTTGGTCAAATGGTCAGGTTTGTTGATGTTTGCTGGGATTATTCTCTTTTCGGGCAGCTTGTATTTGTTGAGCCTGACAGGGATTCGGTGGTTGGGTGCTATAACGCCAGTAGGCGGCATAGCCTTTATTGTCTCTTGGATTTTGTTAGCGTTATCTGTTTGGTTTGTTCCTCAATAATTCCAGCGTCCAAAGCTAAAGCTTTGGACTCCAAAATATCCTTACTTATGACGCTTTTTCACAGTCTTCAATCAGTTTATCTAAGGCTTTAACATGCGTTTTCGCTTCCTTTTTTAATTCGTGAAGGAAATCTAATTCGCTTTTGCTAATCTTGCCATCAGCAAATAAGCTGTCGCGTAATACATTGACTTCTTTTTCGCTGATATGACCGTCTCCCACTGCAAACGCTTTTGCTACTTTGCGCCATTCTGCCATTTTGTTCTCCTTAATATACGCTTTTGAGGAGTCCAAGATATAGGAGTTTTTAAAACGCTTTTCAAGTTTATTTTGGTCTTTCTGGTATTTTGTCTGAATCAGAATTTGCAGAATTTTAGAATTAACAGAATAAAACATAAAATTATTAAATAGTTATTCGCTCAGGATTTGGGAGAGAGGTAGTAAATTTCTTCGTTTAAAAAACCGCGTTGATTCAGGAGTTTGTAAGTATAGTTGCTAAGCGATTCTGTGGTATCCCAGAGCGTATTTGTTTGCTCATTGCCGCCGCCGGCGATGATGATGGCTGCGCGTTTGTTGGTGAGGAGGTTTTGACAGTCGGTTTGATTGATCTCAGTACAAGGGGCATTTTTTTGTCCAAAACTGAGGTGCGCGAGTCCACCCGCTTGTTCCCCCACTGTCCATATTCCGCCAGTACCATCGCTTTCAATGGCTTTAATATTAGGAGTCGCTGGTAATTCAGAGGTTTTGGTTTTATAAGTCGTCCACTCTCCTGTGAGACTGCGGTAAGCTAATCCGCCGTCTTCAAAGCCTACCCATAGTCCGCCGCTTTCATCTGTGGCAAGGGCAGTGATATGATTAGTAGGCAAGCCAGAGTTGTCGGTATTATAAATTGTCATGTCTCCATTGGCTTTACGGTGAATGATGCCACCGCCTGATGTGCCTATCCATAATCCGTTATTGCCATCGCTTTCAAGGGCTTGGATTGGCCATTCCGATTCATAAACCGTCGAATTGCCATTGACGCTACGGTAGGTTAATCCAACAGCAGTCCCTATCCATAATCCTCCTTGTTTATCGCTTAAGAGAGAAGAAATCCCCTCATCGTGATTGTAATATTTCCATTCTCCAGTGGCGGTGTATTGAACTAAACCATTCCAAGGTGTCCCTATCCAGAGTCCGCCAAGGCTGTCGCGTGCCAAGGCTGTTCCCAAGTTGAGAGGTAAAGCCGTTTGTTCGGGTTGGTATTCGGTCAATTCTTTGTTGGCATGGCGATAGGTGAGACCATTTTGAGTGCCAATCCATAGTCCTTCACGGCTGTCACTTAATAGGGTCGTGATCCGACTATCGGGGGGGTCGTCAAAAATCATCCATTGTCCATTGACATTGCGGTAGGCTAAGCCGCCCCAATGTGTGCCCACCCAGACACCACCGTGGCTATCGCTTACAAGGCTACTAATGCCATCGTATGGCAAGCCAGAATTATTGGTGTTATATATTGTCCATTCACCCTGCTGACTGCGGTAGATAAGTCCATGCTCCTCTGTTCCAATCCATAAGCCTTTGCTCTCGTCGCTTGAAAGGCTGTAAACGGAGACGTTGGGCAATTCTGGAATATTATAAACTTTCCATTCGTTATTGTTGTCAACACGCGGACTAATTGACCCGTTAAGGCATTGCGTTGTTCGAGTCCGCCACCTTTCGCGCCCACCCACAGGGTATCTTCTGATAAGGCTATTGCTGTAATCCAACTTCTGTTGGTGAAAACTTCCCAGATTTGGTTTTTTGGATCGGGTGCTGCTAGGATAGAGTGGCTGAAAATGAGCAGCAACAAGATAAGCTTAGGTTTATTCATTCGTTTCTCCTAATAGTGTGAGACTATGCCATTTATTTTTGTTACCATATTATAATTTATCCGAGCAATTATAAAATTAGTAGGAAAATTATAATGAAATTTGATCTGGATTTAGGAGAGGGCACTTATCAAATACAGCGGTACGATTCGCATAGTGTCACTATTAACCAAAAAGTGTACACACAGAGCCTTATCCTGATGCCTGAATATCTCAGTGATTGGAAAGTTGAATCTTTTGAAATGTTGGAGCAGGCGGATTTTCAACCATTGCAAGCTTTGCGCCCTGAGCTCGTCTTATTGGGCACGGGGCAAAAGATACGTTTTCCAACACCTGAATTGTTAGTGCCACTGATTCATGAAGGGATAGGGGTAGAGGTGATGGATACACAAGCTGCTTGTCGTACTTATATGATTTTGATGGCAGAGGGGCGGGCAGTAGCAGCCGCTTTGTTATTCAAGTAAAATGTACAGAATCTACAATAGATAAACCTTGCTGTGTCAGGATTTCGTGCAAACGTTTCAAAGCCGTGATTTGAATTTGCCGCACTCGTTCACGAGTCATACCGAGTTCTTTACCAACTTCTTCTAAGGTCGCTTCCTCTCCGTCACCTAAACCAAAGCGTCGCTCTATCACAAGACGCTGCTTGTCACTGAGTTTGGATAAGCATAATTGCAATTCTTTCTTTTGATCTTCATCTTGTAACAGTAGCATGGGATCAGGGTTAAATTCATCATCAATCGAGTCGATTAAGGCGTTATCAGGTGTATTTATGCACGGCGTATCCATCGAACTCACACGCTGATTCAGCATCATAAATTTTTCTACTTCTTCTGTGGATTTACCCAGTAATTGTGCTACTTCTTTGGGCTTTGGTTCATGATCTAAGGTTTGTGATAAAGAGCGAAAGGCACGCAAACAAGCATTGAGGTCCTTAAGGACATGAATAGGCAAGCGGATGGTACGGTTTTGATTCATAATGGCGCGATTGATCGTTTGCTTAATCCACCATGTGGCATAAGTAGAAAAACGAAAACCTTTTTCAGGATCAAATTTTTCTACCGCCCGCATTAAGCCAAGATTGCCTTCTTCAATTAAATCTAGCAATGCCAATCCTCGGTTCATATATTTGCGGGCAATATTGACGACGAGACGTAAATTGGCCTCAATCATGCGATGACGTGCCTTTTCATCCCCCTGTTGAATACGTCGTGCATATTCAATTTCTTCTTTTGCGCTTAAAAGGCTATACAATCCAATTTCATTGAGGTAAAGACGAATGGGATTGAAATTGTCATTTGCAATATCGGTTTGCAAGGATAACGCGAGTTCCTCATTTTCTTCCCCAAATCCGTCCACGAATTCTTCAGTAATGTCATCGGTCACAGGTTATCAATTATCAGTTATCAGTTTGGAGTCCAAAGCTTTAGCTTTGGACTTTATTTAAAATATTATTATTAACGTGGAGCGAGTTTCAATCTGAGCCCAGGATAAATTGTATAAGGGCTACCAATGCCATTCCATTTTGCTAAATCAGTCAGAGGTAACTCGTACTTTTCCGCAATATTTTGCAAACTTTCTCCTGGTTTCACAAGATGAAAGCCAGGATTGCTCAGTGTGACGGGTGCTGTGTCGCCACTGTCTGGTATCATAGTCGTTGGTGGTGGAGCAATCCGTAATTTTTGCCCCGCTTCTACTTTATAAGGGGGCTCTAAATTATTCCATCTCGCTAAATCACTCATACTCTCGTTATAGCGTTGAGCAATAGCAAACAGCGTTTCCCCGAAATTAACAATGTGATAATCTTTGTCAGATTCAGAAGATGGTATAGTACTGTCTGGCGGGCTCACCCGCAGGCGTTGCCCCACTGACAATGGTTTATCTCGTAAACCATTCCAAGTCTTTATATCATCTTCACTGCGATTATAATGTTTAGCAAGCTTAGTCAACGTATCACCCGGCAACACGATATGGTAATCTCTGTTCCCATGACTCAATTCTGGTTCGCTCGTTGGGAGTGTGGGCTCCGTAATAATAGGCGTTGATACGGGTGGCGTGGGGCTGTCTATCGGAATGCCTGTGACTGGCTTATTCCGAGGGGGTTTTTTGATCTTTGTTTTTTGAGGAACAGGCGGGGGCATCTTAGCCACAGGGCTTTCTGGCTCCTCCTTCTGAGGGCTCAAAACACAGCCACTCAGTAGCATAATCAATCCGCTAGCTGCCCATAATTTTGTTGTAGATGAGATATACATTATTGGTTAAACTCCAAAGCACGATGTTAGTCAATAAATAGTTTGGCATAAAAAAGTCGTTTAAATCAACTCACAGTTCAAAAAAAAATGATTGGACAAGACATCATTAACTCACAAATAGCATCAGTGAACACATTACCCGCCTTGTTTCGTGAACGGGTAAAACGCACGCCGCAACAAGTCGCTTATCGTTATTTTGATAAGGATGAGAAAACTTGGCAAAGCCTGACTTGGGCTAACATGTCTCAACAAGTGGCACGTTGGCAAGCCGCTTTAAGACAAGAAAATCTCGCCCCTGGTGATAGGGTTGCCATCATGTTGCATAATTGCCCCCAATGGGTGATGTTTGATCAAGCAGCCCTGGGGCTAGGTTTGGTGACGGTCCCTTTATATACTGATGATCGTCCAGATAATGTCGCCTACATTATAAACCAAGCAGAGGTCAAACTTTTGTTTTTGGAGGGGGCAACACAGTGGAAACGTTTATACACAGTGCGCGATGAATTGTTGAGTTTGAGACATATTGTATCAATACAAGCATTTGATGAGAAAAATTTTGATGATTCGCGTTTAGTTTTTTTAGAGCACTGGTTAGTTGATGAGCAAAGTGCCTTAGGCGCTGAAGAGTCGCCCCCTGACAATTTGGCGAGCATTGTTTATACTTCTGGCACCACGGGTCGCCCAAAGGGTGTGATGCTCAGTCACAGTAATATGCTCCGTAATGCTCAAGCGGCGGCAAGCTGCATGAATTTTAATGCTGATGATCTTTTTTTATCCTTTTTGCCACTGTCGCATACTTTAGAACGTACAGACGGCTATTATCTACCAATGGTCGTTGGCGCACCTGTCGCTTATGCGCGTTCGATTCCACAATTAGCGATGGATTTAACCACTTTATGTCCAACGGCTTTGATTTCTGTACCGCGTATTTATGAGCAAGTGTATGCCAAGATTCAAAATCAATTGGAAAAAAAATCTGCCCTGGCTCAAAAATTATTCACGCTGACTGTCGAAGTGGGTTGGCGACGCTTTGAATATCGTCAAGGGCGGGCTGCTTGGCATCCACGTTTGTTATTATGGCCCCTATTGCGCCGTTTAGTGGCTACCCCGGTATTGGATAAATTGGGCGGACGGATGCGTGTCGCTATCAGTGGTGGAGCGGCTTTATCGCCAACCATTGCCAAATTGTTTATCGGGCTGGGATTAAATTTATTACAAGGCTATGGTTTGACCGAAACCAGTCCCGTTATCAGCGTCAATCGCCCTGAGGATAATGTGCCTGAGAGTATTGGTACTATCCTACCGGGCGTGGAAGTCAAAGTGGATGACAATGGTGAATTATTGACAAAAAGTCCGTATGTGATGTTGGGGTATTGGAAAAATCCTACCGCTACTCAGGAAACGATTGATGAGGCGGGTTGGTTGCATACAGGCGATAAAGCGCGTCAGGATGAGCAAGGTCATTTATACATTACTGGGCGCATTAAAGAGATCATTGTCATGGGCAATGGCGAAAAAGTCCCGCCTGCTGATATGGAAATGATGATTTGCACTGATCCGCTCTTTGAGCAAGTAATGATAGTGGGAGAAGGTAAGCCATTTCTCAGTGCCTTGGTGGTATTAAACGCTGAATATTGGCAAGCCTTTGCCAAAGATTTGAATGTTGAGAGATTACAGGAAAAAGGTGTACATCAAGCAATTGGCAAACGCCTTAATAAACACCTCAAAGATTTTCCGGGCTACGCCCAAATTCGTCGCGTGTCATTGTCTCTTGAGCCTTGGACAATAGATAATGGCTTATTGACGCCGACTTTAAAAATGAAACGGGCGCGTATTCTTGAACGTTATGCGGCGGAAATAGAACAGATATATAAAGGTTTTTAAATGACTAAGGTGAGCGCCTTCATAACGTCTGAAAGTCAAAACCAAAGTCAAAACAAGACCTGCCAGGTTAAAACCAAACCTGGCAGGTCAAAAGCGTAACCAGGTCGGTATTTGACCTGGCAGGTTTGGTTTTTAACCTGCCAGGTCTTGTTTTGAAGTTGACTAAATTATTTTATGCACGTTCCTAAGGGCAACCACAAGGGATTGCCCCTACGGCAAATATATTTATAGATTTAGATTAAGATTAGAGGCCACTTTTCAAACTAGCACTAATAAATTTATCTAAGTCCCCATCCAACACGGCTTGCGTATTACCGGTTTCTACACCCGTGCGTAAATCCTTAATGAGCGACTTATCCAACACATAAGAGCGAATCTGACTGCCCCAACCAATGTCCGCTTTGTTATCAAAGGCGGCTTGTTCTTCACGGCGGCGTTCTTGCTTTTCTAATTCATACAGTTTAGCCTTTAATTGTTTCATTGCCGTGGCCTTGTTTTTATGCTGAGAGCGATCATTTTGACATTGCACAACAGTGTTAGTCGGTAAATGAGTGATGCGTACCGCCGATTCTGTGCGGTTAACATGTTGTCCCCCAGCGCCGCTGGCACGGTAGACATCTATGCGTAAATCGGCCTCATTAATATCAATATCTATATCATCATCAACTTCAGGCGCTACAAAAACAGCCGCAAATGAAGTGTGGCGACGATTGCCCGAGTCAAAGGGCGATTTACGTACTAGGCGATGTACCCCAGTTTCGGTGCGTAGCCAACCATAAGCGTAGTCTCCTGTGACACGAACTGTGGCACTTTTTATGCCAGCGACTTCGCCTCGCGACTCATTAATCATTTCGGTGGCAAAGCCGCGCTGTTCTGCCCAGCGTAAGTACATACGCAATAACATTTCGGCCCAATCTTGAGCCTCCGTGCCCCCAGAGCCGGATTGAATGTCTAAAAAAGCATTATGTGCATCCATTTCTCCTGACAACATACAGGATAATTCAAACTTTGATAATTGTTGGTCTAAATTTTCTAGGTCTTGACACACCGAGTCCACTGTATCATTATCATGCTCTTGTTGTGCCAGATCCAAAAAATCGCGTCCATCTTTTAAAGCGGTATCGAATTGATCTATGCTTTGCACAACTTTTTCTAAAGCAACCCGTTCGCGCCCAAGTGTTTGGGCCCGATCATAATTATTCCAGAGGTTTGGAGATTCAAGTTCGCGTTGAACTTCAATCAAACGCTCATATTGAGTATTATAGTCAAAGATACCCCCTGAGTGCATCGGTTCTGTTTTGCATATCGTTTATGCGCTGATAGATAATATTAAGCTCCATTGAAAACTCCTTAATTTACTCGTTATAAGCGTTATATAACGATTTTATAAGTGATATAATAATCCATTGAAATCAAATAATTTAAACAAAAAAATTGAGAAATTTCTGAGGGGAAAAAATCAATATCTTATTGAAATA
>JALXAQ010000206.1 GCA_026991885.1 Thiotrichaceae bacterium | reverse complement strand
AGAGGCATAAAAATGACAACTGAAACCCAACTAGTCCGTTTTGACTGGGCTATCAAAAGCCTATTACGTGACAAAGCAAACTTTGATGTACTAGAAGGCTTTTTAACGGCTCTCCTCCGTGAAGATATTCAAGTGATTGAGATATTAGACAGTGAATCCAATCAACCCGATATTGACAAAAAATTCAATCGGGTGGATATACTAGTCAAAGATCAAAAGCAACAACAGATCATCATAGAAATCCAAAATCATCAAGAAACCGGCTACCTTGAACGCATACTCTGGGGAGTCTCCAAACTCATTGTTGACAATCTGGAACTGGGGCAAGATTATCGTCACATTAGCAAAGTGATTTCGATTAGCATTCTTTACTTTAATTTGGGTATTGGCGAAGATTACGTGTACCGCAATGTGAACGAAATTCGCGGATTACATACTAAAAAAGAGTTGGTTTCCCGTCGATTGAATCGCGAAACTAAAAAGTTTGAAAAACGATACAGCAAAGACATTTTTCCTGATTTCTATTTTATTACCGTTGAACGATTTCAAGATGTCATTGAAAGTGACTTAGATGAATGGATTTATATGCTCAAACACTCGGCGCTGCGTTCCGACTTTAAATCCAAAAATATCGACAGGGCGCGTGACAAATTAATGCTGTTGAAAATGAGTCGAGAAGAACGCAAACGCTATGAAAATTACATTGAAGATATCGTGGTTGAAAACGATGTGATCGAAACGGCGCGAGTTCAGGGAAAATTGGAAATCGCCCAAAAAATGCTTGCTCAAGGTATGGATATAGAGACAATAGCCAGTCTGACCGATTTGAGTATTGATGTGATAAAAACCGCAAGTCCAAAATAAATTTTGGACTCCAAAAGTGGAAACGACTTACTTACTTAAATATTAATTAAAAACAGGAAATGAAATGAACGTATATTACGACAAAGATGCAGACCTCTCCCTCATTCAAGGCAAAAAGGTCACCATTCTCGGTTATGGATCGCAAGGCCATGCCCATGCCAATAACCTCAAAGATTCCGGCGTTGAAGTCGTCGTCGGGCTGCGTAGTGGCTCAGAGTCCGCCCATAAAGTTGAAAAAGCTGGTTTACATACCATGCCCATTGATAAAGCCGTACAATGGGCCGATCTCGTGATGGTACTCGTGCCTGATGAGCATCAAGCTAAAGTCTATCGTGACAGCATTAAACCCAACCTCAAAAGTGGTGCAGCACTCGCCTTCGCCCATGGCTTTAACATTCATTTCGAGCAAATCGAACCCCCTGAAAATGTTGACGTGATTATGATTGCTCCCAAAGGACCCGGTCATTTAGTACGTTCTACATATACCCAAGGGGCAGGCGTACCCTCCTTGATTGCCGTTTATCAAGACGCCTCTGGGCAAGCCAGAGACATTGCACTTTCTTATGCCAGTGCCAATGGTGGAGGACGGGCAGGTGTTATTGAAACCACTTTCCGTGAAGAAACTGAAACCGATTTGTTTGGTGAACAAGCCGTACTCTGTGGTGGATTAACCGCTTTAGCTCAGGCAGGCTTTGAAACCTTGGTCGATGCCGGTTATGCCCCAGAAATGGCTTATTTTGAATGTTTGCATGAACTCAAATTGATAGTCGACTTGATGTATGAAGGTGGCATTGCCAACATGCGTTATTCCATTTCCAATACCGCTGAATATGGCGACTTGACTCGTGGACCACGCATTATTACTGACCAAACTAAGGCAGAAATGCGTCAAATTCTCAAGGAAATTCAAAATGGAGAATTTGCGCGAGAATTTATCATGGAAAATCAAACGGGTAATGCCAGCTTCAAGGCAAAACGCCGTTTAGCGCGTACACATCAATTGGAAGAAGTGGGTGGAAAATTGCGTGGCATGATGCCTTGGATTAAGGCTAATCAGTTGGTTGATAAGACTAAAAACTAAAGATATGCAAGGTACGCCTTGTGTTCTAAAACAAGACCTGGCAGGTTGAAAACAAAACCTGCCAGGTCATCTCATCGTCCGTTTGTTTTCAACGACCTGCTAGGTATGGGTCTCCTAGCAGGTCTGATTTGGGGGCTTAACTTTAATCGCATTGACGCAAGGCGTACCTTGCACCGAGAAATGACTATGACCAATGAAGAAGTACCAACCGAAAAACAAAGACCGCGAGCTATTTATCTGTTACCCAACTTATTTACGACAGCCGCCTTATTTTCTGGTTTTTATGCGATAGTCGCCGCAATCAATAATCATTTTGAAGCCGCAGCTATCGCTATTTTTATATCCATGATACTTGACGGCATAGATGGGCGCGTGGCTCGCTTGACCAGTACCCAAAGTGCTTTTGGTGCCGAATATGACAGTCTTTCTGATCTCATCTGTTTTGGACTGGCACCCGCTTTGCTCATGTATAAATGGTCCTTATTTTCTTTAACCGAATACTCCAATTTTTTAGGCAAACTGGGTTGGTTAGCCGCCTTTATTTATACCGCGACAACGGCACTACGTTTGGCGCGTTTTAACACTCAAATTGGCACAACAGATAAAGCTTATTTTCGAGGATTAGCCAGCCCCTCTGCTGCCGCCGTCATGGCCGGATTTGTCTGGTTATGTACTGATTACCAATTGGAAGGCTCCACATTAGTCCTTCCAGCATGGCTGATCACGGTCGCCATGGGTTTACTGATGGTCAGTCAATTCCGTTATCGTAGTTTCAAAGACTTCGATCTCAAACGAATTCCCTTTATGACAGCACTGATCGTTGTCATGGTATTTGTACTTGTGTCGATTGAT
This sequence comes from Thiotrichaceae bacterium, assembly GCA_026991885.1. Lineage (GTDB taxonomy): Bacteria > Pseudomonadota > Gammaproteobacteria > Beggiatoales > Beggiatoaceae > Thiomargarita. Next base: position 1,074 of record JALXAQ010000206.1, on the reverse strand, counting down.
CCGCCGCAAGTTTTATTTTTAGTTTTTTTAGTGTACAGCCTTTCTGGACCCGTATTAAGCCTTGTACACAAACGCCGCGCAGCTCGCTTGAACACTGATAAATAAAAATTATGCCATTAACCACAAATTCCGCCAAAAATATCGCTCATGTCTTAATTGAAGCCTTACCCTATATCAATCGTTTCACCGACAAAACCTTTGTTATCAAATACGGTGGCAATGCCATGGTAGATGAAAAGCTAAAAAATAGCTTTGCCCGCGACATCGTTTTGATGAAACGAGTTGGCATGAATCCCATCGTAGTGCATGGCGGAGGGCCACAAATTGGCCACTTATTAAAACGCTTAGGAAAGGAGAGTGAATTTTTCCGAGGAATGCGCGTCACTGATAGCGAAACCATGGACGTAGTGCAAATGGTACTCGGCGGCTTAGTTAATAAAGATATTGTCACCTTAATTAATCATCAGGGCGGCGCAGCGGTGGGATTGACGGGAAAAGATGCAGAATTGATTCATGCTCGCCAGTTGACCTTTACCCGCGATAATCCAGAAATGAAGGCAGCAGAAATCATTGACATAGGGCATGTTGGCGAAGTGGCCAGTTTTGATACGGCTATAATTGATTTGCTGATTCATGGCGATTTTATTCCCGTGATTGCGCCCATTGGAGTTGGCGATGATGGACAATCTTATAATATTAATGCAGACTTAGTGGCAGGCAAATTAGCAGAAGTCCTTCAAGCTGAAAAATTAATGTTATTGACTAATACCGCCGGCGTTTTGAGCAAACAAGGAGAATTGTTAACCGGTTTAGATGCCGCGCGGGTACAAGCTTTGATTGAGGAGGGTACGATTGAAGGCGGCATGTTGCCCAAAGTGCATTGTGCTTTAGAGGCGGTACAAAGTGGTGTGCATTCTGCCCATATTATTGATGGGCGCGTTGAACATGCTGTACTGTTGGAAATTTTTACCGATGAAGGCGTCGGTACTTTGATTAAGGGGAAAAAGAAGTAATTTCGACGCGGAGCGCACTCACTTAGACATAAGTATTTAAGTACTTGAAATAAAATTATAT
>JALXAQ010000205.1 GCA_026991885.1 Thiotrichaceae bacterium | reverse complement strand
TATTCATCTATATTTATCTATAATTTTCTATAAAATTAGTGAATGTATTTAATACATTTTTGATGTCCACAAAAACCAATGTCGTATTGTAGTATGGGCAAGTCCTAAAGCTCATTGTTTCTTTATTAAAGCGGTTTATTCTCATGCAGAATATGACAAATGGTGGAAAAAACAGATTAAATAGAGAGAATTCATCATGAATTTACACAACACCAATACAAAAAAAAACACAATATTTCATAATGGTTTAGCTAAAATTTTTTTGCAATTTGAACCCATAACCGAAGATTTAACCCAATTATTACTGGCTTGTTATAGCCCGATATCTTCAGATATTGAATTAGAAGATCGGATGAAAATATTAAATGAATTGTTTGGTTATGCCAAAACAGAAGATGATTTACCAGCATTATTTGCCCATATGATTACAGATCGCGTTTATGAATATGAACAAAAACATCTGGAGATTCCGAGTGTTAAATCCAGTGAAGCCTTAGCATTTTTTATGCAGGAGCGTGGTATTAAAGCAAAAGATTTATCTGAAATTGCCCCACAAAATGTCACTTCTGAAATCTTAAATGAAAAACGCAAAATGACAGTAGAACAAATCAAAGGTTTTGCCAAATTTTTTGGTGTGCCTGAAACTACCTTTTTAGGATGATATTTTTTTTAGGGTTCCCACGCGCCACATGTAGGCTCAATAGAGAGGTTGCTAAAAAACTTAGTCACTTATTTGAAGTACCAATTGAAAGGTTTCTTTAGCTATGATTTTTGTAGAAACCAAACGGAAAGGCACTTACCTCATAGAACTTGAGCGAATGGCAGATGAGCGTGGCTTCTTTGCGCGTTCTTGGTGCTAACAGGAATTTGTGAGTGGGGGGAGCAATTTGTGGTGCTGCTCCCTGAAATGGGTGTTATTTGAGAAGCATATACGAATAGCAGGTATAGGTTAAGAGAGGCAAACTGATGAAAATAAACAGCATAACAGTAGAAAATTATAAATCTATCAATAATTTAGATAAATTATCCTTAACAAATCTAAATATTTTGGTCGGTTCTAATGGTGCAGGAAAATCAAATTTGATTTCTTTTTTTAAGTTGCTTAATAAAATAATTGAAAAACAACTGAAGCCCTATAGTATTGAACAAGGTATTGATAAATTACTGTACTTTGGGCTTAAGCAATCAAAATTTATTTTAGGAGAAATCGATTTCGGAAATAACAAATATCGTTTCAAACTTAAGCCAGCAAATGAAGGATTTTTATTTCTTGATGAAGAAGAAAGTTATTTTAACAGTTGGCACCCTATAGGAAGAGCAAATGAAGAAACCAAATTGTATGATAACAAAGCTGTTTCTGGCTCTCTCATAGAAGCCTTAAAATTATGGAAGATTTACCATTTCCATGACACCAGTTCAACAGCCGCTGTAAAACAATATTGTCATATCAATAATAATAGAAAGTTAGAATTTGACGCCGGTAATTTAGCCGCCTTTTTGTACAAGCTAAAGCAAACTAATGAATTTAGCTTTAATCGAATAGAAGAAACCATAAAACTTGTTGCTCCGTATTTTGACAAGTTTATTTTGGAGCCGAATGCGCTTAACCCAGAAAAAATAAAATTAGAATGGCAACAAAAGGAAAGTGATAATTACTTTGATGCCTTTAGCTTATCTGACGGAACACTTAGATTTATCTGTCTAGCAACGTTGCTCTTACAGCCCAATCCGCCGGATACCCTAATAATAGATGAACCGGAATTAGGTTTGCATCCGTATGCTATTTCTGTGTTAGCATCCTTAATAAAAGCTTTTTCAAAGGATAAGCAAATCATTGCATCAACCCAATCCGTGACTTTACTTGATTACTTTGAACCGGAAGAAATCATAGTGGCTGATAAACAAGAGAATAGTTCCGTTTTCAAAAGATTATCAAGCCATGAACTTAAAGAATGGATAGAAGAATATTCTATGGGAGAAATATGGGAAAAAAACATTATTGGTGGTAGGCCATGAAAAAAATTTTGATATTGGTTGAAGGGCAAACTGAAGAGAAGTTTATTAAAGAACTTTTAGTGCCTTACTTTGAGAACAAATCTATATACATAGTTCCCATAATCGTAAGCACTTCAAGAAGAAAAAGCGGCTCAAAATATAAAGGAGGCGTTGTTAGTTTTGGGCAGGTTAAAAGCGAAGTTTTAAAACTTCTAAAAGATTCCAGTGCCAATATGGTAACCACTATGATTGATTATTATGGACTTGATAATTCCTTTCCAGGTAAAGGCGATACAAATGTTCCGAGCAATTTATATGAAAAAATACATTTTTTAGAAAGCCGCTTTGCCAATGAAATCAAACACACAAAATTTGTTCCCTATTATCAATTACATGAATTTGAAACATTATTGTTTTCGGATCAAGAGGGTTTCGCATCGGTCTTAAAAAAGACTGATGAAATACAAAGTATCTTTAGACATTTTACTAATCCTGAAGAGATAAATGATAATAGAGAAACCGCACCCTCAAAGAGAATATTAAAAATATATCCTAAATATCAAAAGGTAACAGACGGAATAATAATATCCAAAAAAATAGGTATTGAAAAAATGAGACAAAAATGCAGTCATTTTAGTGATTGGATAAGCTCTATGGAAAAAATAAAGATATCAGCGCATACCTGAAGATACAGAGAAAGTTTTTTCAATTTTACTTGGTATTTGTATCGGGCAACCATAAAGGATTGCCCCTACAATTTAAAAAAATTAAAAATAAATTTGAAGATTGCGTCAAAATATGTTTTAATACCCCCCGAAAAATGACAACCCGATAAATCCGTTGTTGCTTGATAACTGATAACTGATAACAGATAACTAAAAGCTCCCTTCGTCTAGTGGCCTAGGACGCCGCCCTCTCACGGCGTAAACAGGGGTTCGAGTCCCCTAGGGAGCGCCATTTTCCTTTTTTTTAAATTCAAACCAATAGTTGACTTGTTCCCCCGTTATGAAATTTTGTAGCCATTGTGGATCGGCACACTTAGTGCGTAAAGTGCCAGAGGGGGATAATTTGCCACGTTTTGTGTGTGAAGACTGTCACACTATCCATTACCAAAATCCTAAAGTCGTCACCGGTTGTCTGCCTGTCTGGGAAGATAAAATTCTCCTGTGTAAACGCGCCATTGAGCCACGCTATGGTTTATGGACATTGCCGGCGGGATTTATGGAAAATAACGAGACGCTTGAGCAGGCAGCAGTCCGCGAAACTTGGGAAGAAGCGACTGCAACTCTGGAGCAACTCAGTTTATACAGCGTGCTCAGTTTGCCCCATATTAGTCAGGTGTATATGATGTTTCGCGCCCAGTTGCGTGATTTAAGCTTTGCCCCCGGTATCGAAAGTTTGGATGTACAACTTTTCACTCAAAATGAAATTCCTTGGGATTCACTTGCTTTTCCAGTGATACATCGTACTTTAACTCATTATTTTCAGGATCGTTTGACAGGCGATTTTCCGGTGCATGTCGGCGATATTCATCGTCCAAGATAAATCTCCTACCCAAAAAATTTGAGTAGTACTTGCTTTAGATACTTATCGTTTAAGCGATGCCCCTCTCCCTCAACACTATAAATTTTTGAGCTGCTGATCAGTGAAGAGATTTTCTTGGCAAGCAAAGGATCACAACCATTATCATTAGCCCCTGTGTGGATTTCTAAATAGCTTGGCATTGGAAATTTTTTCTGTTCAGCAAATTGCAAAAGTTTTTTTGAGCGTGGGGGGATTGATATGAATAGATTTTTTTTATCTATCGCTTTGCCAAGAACGGGCGAAAATATTAAAATGCGACCAGGAAAAGGGGCTAATTCTACTAAAGCATGTAGGAGCAAATAAGCACCATACGAGTCGCCAACTAAGTTCGATTCATCATACCAAAATTGGTTTTTTAGATCATTTTTAATGATTTCAATTTGTTGTGGAAAGTGTAATCGGGCAAAATCAGATAAGATTTCCCTACCATAGACCTCAATTCCCATCTCAACGAGAGAATTGCCGAGAAAATCATTGAGTTTGTCACCTCTTCCGGGCATTAAATAAACTTTATTTTCCATCTTTTGCCTTGTAATGTTAATGTTTTCTTGCAATTAATAAGGCTTCGTTGCCCCCCTCTTCATGATAAACGACTATCTGCAAGTCCGCAAACAAGCGCAATAATTCATTTTCTGCCAAGCGAAAGGCCGGATTTTTTGGTCCCGTGTCACCAGTGCGCGTAAATGTTTGATAAAACACTAATCCATTTGGTTTGAGTGCTTGTGTCAAAAATGGCACCAAATGCCTGTCTAAAAAATGACACACCACTATAACATCAAAGCTATTAGCTGAGGGCGGTGAATTCACCACATCACGCAATTCGGTATGAATTTCTACTTGTTCGCTCTTGGCTTGTAAACGCTCTAGCGCGGTTTCAGCATAATCCCAAGCATAAGTCTTTAAACCATGACGGGCGAGTAACAGCGCATTCGCTCCCAAACCACAGGCTAAATCTAAGGCAGTGCCTGTGGTGGGCAATAAATGCGTATAAGCGGCGACTACCTGACAGGGCGGGGGCATGTCTGTCGCTTTTTGGTAACGGCTATTCCATTCAGTTGCATTGATCATGTCAATTATTCAAGCTTTTGAAATTTGTCTTGTAGTGGATCGTTCCAATCTTGAGCACTCACATCCCAATTTCTTGCCCAATAGATAAAAATCGTATCAATAAGTGCAATGATAGCTTTAAAGATATATTTTGCGGCACCTAATCCAAGTGCCGTCTCTAAACCAACAACGGGTGCCCAAACCACCAGCGTATATAATACAGTATCAAGTGCCTGAGACGAGAGAGTTGAGAGATTATTTCGTAACCAGAGATGTTTACCTTGGGTTTTTTTCTTTAAGTAATGAAATATCCAAACGTCAACATTTTGTGAGACGATATAGGCAAAGAGGGAGCCAAGGATAAACATGGGTGTAAATTTAAATAATGTGGCTATTGCATTGTGTATGTTCTGAGCAAATTCAGGATGTAGTGCTGACGGTTCAAATAGTAAACTAATATAGATCACAAGGATCAGAATAAGGCTGGCAACAAAGCCTAATAAGACAGCACGCTTCGCTTCTTTTTGTCCGTATTTTTCACTGAGTAAGTCGGTAGCAAAATAAATGCCGGAATATAATATAACACCTAAGCTGGTTTCCATACCAAAAATGATGGTGAGTTTAGGACCTTGAAAATTACTCAACATGACATTGAGTATGACTATCGTATAAAGTCCCATTTTTCCAAACAGCCGGTAAAGCAGCAGCGTTATAGATAAATCAGCTGCAACGGTTAACAACCATAACAAATCTTGAGCTGTTAAATTTTCGATTAATGACAACATATTTTTATCATCCAAGTGAATAAATGAAAGACTTCTAATATCAAGAATTCCCCCATTTTGCAAAAAAAAATGAGGCTTGAGCTAATATATTAAAATCTTTTTTTTTATGTATATTAAATTAAATGTGTTTTTCTCATTCATTTATTTAATCTTCATATCCTATTGAAACTGTCGATGATACCCCTATATATAAACAATTCAATTTTTATGCCAAGGAGAAACTTCAATGAGTGTTGAAGCACATACAGAAACGCTAGGTTTTCAAACAGAAATCAAGCAACTACTTGATTTAATGATACATTCCTTGTATAGCAACAAGGAAATTTTTCTGCGCGAGCTGATTTCCAATGCCTCAGATGCCGCTGATAAGCTGCGTTTTGAGGCTTTGTCGGATGATGCCCTGTATGAAGGGGATACCGATTTAAAAATTTGGGTGAATTTTGATAAAGAAGCCCGCACGGTGACGGTGCGCGACAATGGTATCGGGATGTCGCGTGAAGAGGTGATAGACAATATCGGTACCATTGCCAAGTCAGGTACTCAAGAATTTTTTAAATCTCTAACGGGTGATAATGTTAAGGATACCCAATTGATTGGACAATTTGGGGTTGGCTTTTATTCCTCCTTTATTGTCGCTGATAAAGTGACTTTATTCACTCGTCGTGCTGGCTTAGAGCCCTCGCATGGGGTTAAGTGGGAGTCAAACGGTGATGGTGAGTATACCGTTGAAACGATTGAACGGCAAGAGCATGGCACAGAAGTCATTTTGCATTTGCGCCCAGATGAAGATGAGTTTTTATCAGATTATCAGTTGCGTAACATCATCAAAAAATACTCAGATCATATTACCTTGCCTATCATGATGCCGAAAGTCATGACAGAGGAGGATAAGGATAAGGAGGAAAAAGCCCCTGAAGATGAACTGGTGAATACGGCAACGGCATTATGGGTGCGGGGGAAAGGCGAAATCACTGAGGAGGAGTACACAGAATTTTATAAACACGTTGCCCATGACTTTGAAGCACCTTTGGCGCATCTTCATAACAAAGTCGAGGGCACCAATGAATATACGACGCTGCTATTTATTCCAGCCCGTGCCCCGTTTGACTTATGGGATCGCACAAACCACCGAGGGATTAAATTGTATGTGCGGCGCGTCTTTATCATGGATGAGAATGAAAAGTTGTTACCGCCTTATTTGCGCTTTATTCGCGGTGTTGTTGATAGTAACGATTTGCCGTTGAATATTTCGCGGGAAATTTTGCAGCATAACCGGAAAATTGACGCGATTCGCTCTGGCACCGTGAAAAAAATCTTAGGTACGCTGGAGAATATGGCGAAAAATGAGCCCGAGAAATATGCCACTTTCTGGAAAGAATTTGGCAAGGTTCTCAAAGAGGGCATTATTGATGATGCGAGCAACAAGGAGCGTATTGCTAAATTGTTGCGTTTTTCAAGCAGCCATGATGATAATCCTACGCCGGCTATCTCGCTAGAAGATTATGTTGGGCGTATGAAAGAGGGGCAGAAAAAGATTTATTATGTCACCGCTGACAGTTTTTCGGCAGCGAAAAATAGTCCGCACCTAGAAATTTTCCGCAAAAAAGGCATCGAAGTGCTGTTGTTGTCTGACCAAATCGATGAATGGTTGAGCACTCACCTCAACGAGTTTGAAGGTAAGCCGCTGCAATCGGTGACTAAAGGTGATCTGGATTTAGGCGATTTAGAGGATGAGGATGAGAAAAAAGAGGCTGAAAATGCTTCTGATACTTTGAAATCTGTGGTGGAGGGTATCAAGACGACTTTAGGCGATAAGGTTAAAGATGTGCGAATCACGCACCGTTTAACGACATCACCTGCCTGTTTGGTGGCAGATGAACAGGCGATGGATGCCAGTTTAGAGCGTTTATTGAAGTCTGCGGGACAAGCGGTGCCCGGTAGTCAGCCGATTATGGAAATCAATCCGCAACATCCGATTGTAAATGCTCTCAAGGAGGAGGCTGATGAGACACGTTTTAATGATTGGGTGTTTATGTTGTTTGATCAGGCTTTGCTCAGTGAAGGGGGGCAGTTGGAAGATCCTGCGGCGTTTGTTAAGCGCATGAATGAGATGTTTGTGTCGATGGGTAATTTGTCCTCGTCTCGGATTATTACGTTTGATTAATTAATTCGACGCGGAGCGTCGAGGCAGGCATTCCCACGCAGAGCGTGGGAACGAGAAATAGATTTTTTCCAAGAAAAAGGAGAAAAAATACGAGAAATACTGCCTTCTGATTTAGCAGAGGTTTATTATGAATTGTTTTCGACGCTGAGCGTCGATGCTCTGCGTCGCGTGTGACTCCTAGCGTCCTTCGGGACAAGCACTTCTGATGTTTTCTTCGATTTGACTTCTATCCATAGCAGCACTCCCTTTATCTCTTTCTTCATCCTCATAAATATCATCGACAGTCGCATCCAAAATACTCAACCAAGTCTTTATTTGTTCTGGCGTTGTTGCCGGTTGACCAAACGATTCTTTTTCTGTTTTAAATATCTCTATGTCATACAGCGTATCAACAGATTCACAAACCAGTGTCCACCACTCTGCGGGTTCAAAATCACCTTCTCTAAATAGGTCATCGGCTATTCCTTTTGCGGAAAACTTAAACTTAGTCTCTTTGACCGACGGTTGAGGTGAAGAATTCTCTGTTTCATTCTCGCTTTCTAGGGGGCAAGCGTTTCTGATGTTCTCTTCGATAATACTTCTCAGCATAGCTGCACTCCCTTTCAATCTTCGTTCATCCTCATAAATATCATCGACAGTCGCCTCCAAAATACTCAACCAAGTCTTTATTTGCGCTCCCGTTGTTGCCGGTTGCCCAACGGATTCGGGTTCTGTTTTAGCTATCTCTATGTCATACACCACATCAAGAGATTCACAAACCAATTTCCACCATTCGACGGGTTCAAAATCACCTTCTATAAATCGGTAATCGGCTACTCCCTTTGCAGAAAGATGGGCATTATTTTTTTTGACAATTTTAGGTATAGGGCCTACTTTTAGTCCACGGGGACACGTTTTTTTACCCTTCCAAGCCGCCAAAATCTTACGATGGTAATTCCTCGTTTCTTTAAACGGAGGACAACCATTATACTTCTTGACTCTGTGGGGTCCTGCGTTATAGGCACACAATGCAAATTTGGCAGAGCCAAAACGCTTCAACTGTTCGCTAAAATAATAGACACCACAGTTAATATTTTGGGATGGATCATATAACTCTATTGTCTCCAACCCACAAGCTTTTTTACCTGTGGTAGGCATGATTTGCATGAGTCCAATGGCACCTGCATGGGAAACGATATTTTGGCTCCAACGGCTTTCCTGATTAATGATGGCACAGACTAATGAGGGATCAACTTTGTACTTTTGTGCCGCCCGCCGTGCCATCTCGTCAAGGGTTTGAGAATATCCAGTCGGCATATAAAGCAAGCTTGAAGTGATTAAAGCAAGTAAAATGGCAAGGATTCCTTTCATTTTTCTTTGTCTCATTTTGTCATGCACTCCTCAATTATTTTAGTTATCAGTTATCATATCAATCATAGTGACTTATTATACTGCATATATCAAACGGAGCGGCATTATGCCAGATTAAAAAGGAGATAGCTAGTACACGAAAGCTGAAATTTGGTAAACACTGGTATCGATACCATGGCAGGGCAACCACAAGGGATTGCCCCTACAAAAAAAACGATATTGTAGGGGCAATCCTTTATGGTTGCCCCGATTGGACTGGCCACAACCACGCCGCTCCACGCACGCCGCTCGAATCTCCAAACTTGGCGGGTTTTAACTCCGTATCCACCCGATCTGAAAAAACATAAGGTTTCCATAAACGCGGCACTTCTGTGTACAAATAAGTCAAATTCGACATGCCACCGCCCAAGACAATCACATCGGGGTCTAACACATTGATTATAGTCGCTAATCCTCGTGCTAAACGGTCGGCATAACGCGATAAACAAGCTTGAGCGGCACTGTCTCCCCCCTGGGCTAAGGCAACAATCTCAGGTGATGAAAGTGTCTGTCCACTGGCCGTTTGATAATCACGCGCCATGCCGGGTCCGGAAAGAAAAGTTTCTATGCAGCCCTGTTTGCCACAATAACAGGAAGGTCCCGGCAATTCTTCTGCTTGGGGCCAAGGTAAGGGATTATGCCCCCATTCGCCGGCAATGGCATTAACGCCATTTAATACTTGTTGATTAATCGCAATACCGCCGCCAGTGCCAGTGCCAATAATGACACCAAAGACGACAGAGGCTCCCGCCGCTGCACCGTCAACGGCTTCAGACAGGGCAAAGCAGTTGGCATCGTTGCTTAATTTAATGGGACGCTGCAAGGCGGCACTGAGGTCACGATCTAAGGCTTGTCCAATTAGCCAGACTGAATTGGCATTTTTGATCAATCCCGTTGCTGGGGATAATGCGCCAGGCATGGATAGGCCGACAGTGCCTTGCGTATTTAAACGCTGCTCAACGCTGTGAACTAATTCGGTGATGGTTTGTATTGTAGCTGTATAATTTTTTGGGGTGGAGACTCGTTCTCGGATTAAGGTTTGCCCTTGCTTATCAAGCGCAATGATTTCGATTTTGGTTCCCCCTAAATCAATGCCTATGCGTAAAGACATATTTTTTAACTCCTTAAAAGTATTGATTTATCTTGGACACCCCCTCCAACAAGCCCTCATCACTCGCCTCAGATGCCACAACAACGGGCGCATCGACTCCAAGTCGTTCTGCTTCGGCGCGTATGCGTTCACTCATAACCACCAGTGGCGTATGGCGCAACCATGATTGCCCATCCAACATAGCAAACAAGTTTCGTAATCCTTCTTGACTGGTGACAATGATAATGTCGATTTGTGTATTGGCTATCCATGCCGGCGTTGGCGGTTGTACGCGCCGATAAACCTGAACATATTTCACGCTCGCACCGCGTTCCCGTAAAGTGTCTGCCAATAATTCACGTCCCCCTTCGCCACGAAAAATCACAATTTTTTTGCCCGTTACGCTTTGCATTTGTGGCATTGAAAGTAGGGCTTCACTGTTAAAAGGGGGAGGCGGACAAAGTGCCGTTATTCCCCATGCTTTGAGCGTTTGAGCGGTGCGTTTGCCAACGGCAATCACTTGGCGGGGTTGTAAAGTCGGCAGCGTTTTTTCCACCGCGTTAGCACTGATAAATATGGCTATGTCTAAGCTTTCTTGATTGCGACATTCAAGTAATGCACTTTTATCGTCGATTTCGACAATTTCTATGACAGGTAAGCGTATTGGTTGTCCGCCCTTTTCTGCGATCAGTTGACATAAATGCTCGGCTTGGTGGGCGGGCCTTGTGACTAATACTTTGATTCCATTGATATTCATTAATTTTTATACCCAACACCATCTTAAAGAAATAGGATTGCTGCATTATACTAAATTTATTGTATTATAATAAGGTAACTCCAAAAAATTAAAATACCCACACACAGGGCAACCATAAAGGATTGCCCCTACAATAGACGGCATGTAGGGGCAATCCCTTGTGGTTGCCCTTAACCGCGATGGCATTGACTTAAAGGAGCCACTAACATGAAATCAAAAATCTGGCGAGTGCTACTATCACTCCTACTACTCTCCCTAACCGCCTGTGAGTCCGACATCAGCAGATCACCCGATGACAACGATGATCCCTATCGTGCGATTAACGTCCACCACACTGGCAAAAAAATTGCGCTTGTGATAGGCAATTGGGCTTATCGGTTTAAACCCCTCAATAATCCTCAAAACGATGCGCGGGAGATGACGCAACTCTTGAGACAATTAGGCTTTGAGGTCATCCACAAGGAAAATCTGGGCTTTGAGCAAATGGAAGATGAGGTGATCAAGTTTAAACTTAGGCTCATGGATAAAGGGCAAGTGGGTTTATTCTACTTTGCTGGACATGGTTTAGAGGTGCAAAAAGAAAACTATTTATTGCCAACCGATCTGCGTAAGCCGGAGACGCAATTAGTTAAAGATAAATCCATCCGAGCCCAATGGGTGGTTAATGTGATGGAACATTCGGGCAGCAAAGTCAACATTGTGATATTGGATGCTTGTCGCACTTTTCCGCGACCCGATAAACCCCGTGCCACCAGTGAAGATTACGGTTTAGCGGCGATGAGTGCCCCCAAGGGTACCATCATTGGTTTTGCCACGGGTTCTGGTCAAATTGCTTCTGATGGCAAAAAGGGTGGTAATGGTTTATACACTGGCCATTTATTAAAGTTTATGCGACAAGCGGGGTTAAGCATAGAAGAGGTGTTTAAAAAGACTCGACAACAAGTGGCTTGGGAGACTCGTGATAAAACGGTACAACAAGTACCTTGGGTCTCTAATTCTCTGATTGGTGATTTTTGTTTGGTGTCTTGTACTAAACCTAAATCGAATCAAGAAAAAATATTACAGGCTCAACTTGAGCAAGAACGGCGAAAATTTGAAAAAGAACGGCGAAAACTTGAAAAAGAACGACGAGAAAAAGCCGCTTTGCAAGCTCAATTGGAAGCCTTAAAAAATCAGCCAAAGCCGGTCCAGCCTTCACAATCCAAGGAGTTTTCGCGGGGCAAAGTTTTTCGTGATCGTTTGGCTGATGGCAGTTTAGGGCCGGAGATGGTGTGGATTCCTGCGGGCTCATTTCGTATGGGGGATATTCAGGGGGGTGGAGATTCAGATGAGCAGCCGGTGCATGAGGTGTCGGTGGGGCGGTTTGCTATGGGTAGATATGAGGTGACGTTTGCGGAATATGATAAGTTTGCGGAAGCGACGGGTAGAGAAAAACCAGATGACAGAGGTTGGGGGCGTGGTAATCGTCCGGTGATCATGGTTTCTTGGCACGATGCCACAGCTTATGCCGAATGGTTAAGTCAGCAAACCGGTCAACAATACCGCTTGCCCACCGAAGCAGAATGGGAATATGCGGCGCGGGCAGGGACAAAAACAAAATATTGGTGGGGAAATGAGATAGGTTCTAATAAGGCGAATTGTTTCTTTTGTCAAAACCGTTTTAAATATACCGCTCCGGTCGGTTCTTTTGCCCCTAATCCTTTTAAGTTGTACGACATATTGGGGAATGTCTGGGAATGGACATGCTCTGAATATGAAAGTAAATATGCTGGTAAAGAACAGCGTTGTGCAAAAAAATATAATAAAAACAACCGTTTGTCCTTGCGCGGCGGTTCGTGGTTCGGCGGCACGTCGGGGATGCGCTCGGCTGACCGCAACGTCAGGAGGCCGGCTTACCGCGACGGCGACTTGGGCTTCCGGGTCTCCAGGCTATAACCCTTTATTATTTATCTCTTTTACTCTTTTTTTTTTTTTGTTTTTTGGGTTTTTGGGCTTTTGTTTT
>JALXAQ010000204.1 GCA_026991885.1 Thiotrichaceae bacterium | reverse complement strand
TAGGCAAAGGGCAACAATTGGCTGAAGAAGCCTTGCAATTATTAGCCGCACCGAATTGTCCGACTGAATCCATGGACTTAATCTTGGCCCCTGATCAGATGATGTTGCAAATCCATGAATCTATTGGGCATCCCTTAGAATTAGATCGGATTTTGGGAGATGAGCGCAACTATGCCGGTACCAGTTTTGTCACCTTGGACATGTTTGGCACATATCAATATGGTGCGCCCCTGCTCAATGTCACTTATGATCCCACACTATCTGAACAATTTGCCAGTTATGGCTTTGATGACGAAGGCTTGCCGGCGGAAAAAACCTATATCATTCGTGATGGAATTCTGACCACCCCCTTGGGTGGCGTGACATCACAAGCTCGCACCGGCTTAGCGGGCGTAGCCAATGCACGCGCCACCCGTTGGAATCGTCCACCGATAGATCGCATGGCGAATCTCAATGTTGAGCCGGGCGAGAGCCGTTTTGATGACATGATCAGTCATATTGAGCGGGGCATTTTTATGCAAACCAATCTTTCTTGGTCAATTGATGATTCACGTAATAAATTTCAATTTGGTTGTGAATGGGCACAATTGATTGAAAAGGGGGAATTGACGCAAGTGGTTAAAAATCCTAATTATCGCGGCATTTCGGCCACATTTTGGCGCAATCTGAAAAAGGTCGGAAATGCTGACAGCTTTGAAGTCTTGGGCTTGCCCAATTGTGGAAAAGGAGAACCTAATCAGGTGATTCGAGTGGGACATGCTTCCCCCGTTTGTCTATTTGACAATGTTGACGTGTTTGGAGGCGTATAATGCAAGACTATTTTTATGCACTGGCTGATTATATCGACAAACAGCTACAAAACAATGAAAACTATTTGTGCCAATTGGCGGCAGAACAATCAGATTTTGTTCGCTTTAACAAGGGCAAAGTCCGACAACCGGGCAGCGTTGAACAGCGCTATCTTGAAATTGATCTGATAAAAGGCAAGCGTCACGCCAGCGGACAATTGACACTCAGCGGCGACACGCGCACCGATTATGAACGAGTGACAAGCTTGCTCTCGGCATTACGGGACAAATTGCCACATGTTCCCGATGATCCTTATTTATTATATAACACCGAAATCAATTCTAACGAATCTATTGGCTCTGACCAATTGCCGGATGCCAAAGAGGCTTTGACAGAGATTTTATCCGCCAGCCAAGGGCATGATTTTGTAGGACTTTATGCAGCAGGGGGCATTTTAACGGGATTTGCCAATTCGCTAGGGCAACGCAATTGGCATAGCCGTTATAGCTTTAATCTGGATTGGAGTTTTTATCACGACAAAGATAAGGCCGTCAAATCGGCTTATGCTGGATTTAAATGGGAAAATGCCCATTTTCAAGACAAAATTGCCCAATCCCTTGCCCAGTTAGAGATATTGAAACGTCAACCTCAAAGCATCGAAGCGGGACAATATCGCGTTTATCTAGCCCCCGCCGCTTTATCTGAGATTTTACAACTACTCTGCTGGGGAGGATTTGGGCTCAAAGCGCAACGCTCTAAAGAAAGTCCCTTGTTGCGAATGCTTGAAGCCCCCGCGCAACATTTACACCCTAGCGTGAGCCTGACTGAAAACACAGGAGAAGGCGTCGCGCCCACATTTCAAGCCGAAGGATTTATTAAACCGGCACAAGTCTCTTTGATAAAGCAAGGCGTTTATAACCAAGCCCTTGTTTCGCCGCGTTCTGCACAAGAATATGGCGTTAAAACGAATGGCGCAAATAGTGAAGAAGTCCCCACTTCGCTTGACTTAGCCGCCGGCGAATTTCCGCAAGCGAATGTGCTGAAAACTTTGGATAAGGGTATTTATATCAATAATTTGTGGTATTTAAATTACTCCGATCGCGCCGCCTGTCGAATGACGGGCATGACGCGCTTTGCGACTTTTTGGGTAGAAAATGGAGAAATTGTCGCCCCCCTATCGGTGATGCGTTTTGATGAGACGCTTTATCATATTTTGGGAGATAAATTGATGGCTTTGACGGCGGAGCGGGAATTTATTCTTGATACGAGTACTTATGAGGCGCGTTCGACAGGCAGTGTGCGCTTGCCTGGGGCGTTGGTGGAAGACTTTAGTTTGACGCTTTAAAAACTTCAGGAGCGTACCTTGCACCAAAAAAAATGGCAGAACATGATATTGTCCGGGTGACGGAGTATGTCTTTTGCATCGAGGAATATTGTTTGATTTTTCTTGTTTAATGTGGTAATTTATCACGAGCGTAGGGTGGGTCCTACGCACATTTTTTGTCAGTGTAAATCAATTATACGCGACAATCTGGTGCGTAGGACGCACCCTACATTTAACCCAGGCTACGCTCGCTGAGATTGAAAATTTTGGATGGATTAGAGTACTAAAAATCCGATGTCTTAAATACATCGGATTTTTTAAAAGTTTAATTTTGACCCGTGCGAAGTATATCAACCATTTGTAAGTAAAGTGAGAATCGAATGTTATCATACAGTTCAGTATCAAAATACGTCCGATGGCATACTATTATTGTCTTACTGTCGGCGGTTGTTGTCGTTAATTTTTTCAGTGTCCCTCGTGTATATGCAAAATGCGGAGAATGTCGTTCTGATAGTTTTCAATTACGTGTATCGCTTTATCCCTGGATACCGAACGCTGACTCGCTATTTCGGTGGATTGAGGCTGATTTTGAATCCAAACATCCAGATATTGATCTGGTAATATGGCCTCTCGAAAAGTTATATGTAGCCGATTTGTCCTACGAGGTAGATAAAACGGTCAGTTCTCTGACAGAAAATGGACAGAATACTCAACACATTATTGAGATTGACACAATTATTTTAGGTGTATTGGTTGAGCACAACGCTGTCTTGGAATTTGCGCTTAGTGAGCCCGATTTCCTGCCAGCAGCAACTGAGGCAGTTACCTTCAATAATAGAGTATACGGCGTACCGCATTGGACTTGCGGCTATTTTGTGATCTCTGAGGACGAGTCGATCAGAGCAGTGAACAATATTGATGCTTTGTTGAAAACATTAAGAGCCTCAAAAAGTGATATACCTGATGTAGTTGGAGATTTAGATGGTTCTTGGGATTCAGTTATGCTCTACCTTGACGCATATCATGACACCTACCCTAGTCGCAACCTAGTCAACGTAGTTTATCAACAGAAATTGGATTTTGAGGTTTTAAATTCCTTTAAAATGCTTGCTCAAGCGTGTTCGTTTGGTGAACAAAACTATTGTGGTAGTGATGGAGTCGAGCACTTTGCCACAGGAAATGCAGACGCTTTAATTGGCTATTCCGAAAGATTAAATGCAATTTTGGCACATCCCAAGCGTAAAGTGGCTAATTTGCATATTGCTTCAGCTCCATTAGGGGCCGGAGATAATCCAACTTTGTTTACCGATGCGCTTGTAATGTCTCCTAAATGCAACAGTAGACGCTGCAAAAATGCGGCAACTGCATTCGCGTCTTATTATGTTTCAAATGAAGTTTTTGAGGTAGCGTTAATGGGGTTGGATGCTCCAAAAGCGCAACCGCGATATTTATTGCCGTCAACGACAACTGCATTTGAGTTCGGCAAAGTCGGAAGGGACCCGCTCTATCAGGAACTGAAAGAAGAAATCGTCGGTGCAAAATCCTTTCCGAATCAAGGAGTGCCACAAGCGAGGGAGATTGGTGTAATTAGAAGCAAAGTGAAACAGGCAGTTGGGCTATGAAAAATAATAGCAAGCGTAGCCTGGATTGTAGGGTGCGTCCGACGCACCGTATTGTCACGTATGATTTATCTACATTGACAAAAGGTGCGTCGGACATTAAGGTAGAACGGCCAGTTACCCGAACCGCCCCCTCACAGAATCCCGACGTGCGGGACTACCGCATCGGGCTCTTCAAAGTTATTCGCTTTCGCACGCGGCACGTTTTAAAACCCAAGTCT
>JALXAQ010000203.1 GCA_026991885.1 Thiotrichaceae bacterium | reverse complement strand
CCTTAAACAGATGAGCCAAACTGTCTTCTCGTTTTTCAAAAAAAAATAGCGGAGCATGGAGAGATTCAAGGTTTTGCCAAAACGACGGGGACGTGGGAGTAATAAGACTTTGCCGGGACGGTTAATAATTTATTGGATAAATAAACTTTTATCCACGTAGTAGGAGTCGTTTTCACGGAGTTCCTTGAAGTCGGACAATCCAAGAGGTATTTGATGAGACATGACATGACATGACATGACATGATGATTTCCTGTGTTTTCCGTTTTGCTGATAGAATGGGTTATTTTACACTTTATGGAGAAAAATGTCATGTCGTCCTTGATATTCACAGGGAAAAGTCAAAAGTTAAGGCTTTGACTTTTCCCTTGTGTGGACATATCTATAAGTAGCAATCCTATTAAAACGTCAATCAAACCCATGACTAAAAAATTACTCGCTATATTATTACTATTTTCACTTGCCCTACACTTATACCTTGCCAACATCAAACAAGCGATCCCTCCACTAAAAGGAGAACAAATCAATCCACCAAGCCATTGGAATCAAGACAACCCTACCCGTTTTCGGGTTTCTACCTATAACATTCGCCGTGGTAAAGGTGACGATGGCATACGTGATATACGGCGTACTGCCACAAATTTGCTTAATGCCGACATTATTGCTTTAAATGAAGTGGCAGGTGCTTGGGATGGCTCTAATCAAGCGCAACAATTAGGGAAGATTTTGGATATGGGCTGGCTGTTTGCCCCGACGCAACGTCGCTGGTATCGTGACTACTACGGCAATGGTTTTCTCAGTCGTTTTCCCGTGAAAACGTGGACTATAAGACCATTACTCTACGCTAATAACGGCAGACACCGCAATCTGGTCACAACACAGTTGCAAATCAGTGAGCATTCGGTTTATAGTTTAACAACTCACTTAGATATAAGTAGCGTTCGGGAAGATCAGTTGAGTTATGTGATCGACCAATTTCTGCACTATAAGTCCGCTATTTTAATGGGCGACTTAAATACGAATTCGGATAATCTCCAATTGAGCCAATTATTCGATTCTGGCGATGCCAAAGATGCCATAAAACTAGCCTTGGGTGAATCTGCACCGAAAAAGCGCAAAGATTGGATTATAACTCGTGGCTTTAAGGTGATTAAAGGTGGTTTTATGGAAAGAGGCATATCTGATCATCCTTGTTTTTGGGTTGAACTTGAAACATTATGAATACATGGCAACATTACGTCCAAGAAACCTTTACTCAGGTGAAAATATGGCTTTTCGCCGTCCTCTATTTGGGGCTTTTTAGAATAGCCCTGATTTTGTTCTACCATAATAAAATCGGTAGCGATGCTGGTTTGGTCGATTTTATGGGCACCGTGCTGCATGGATTTCGATTTGATTCTGCCGTTGCTGGGCAATTTCTTATCATCCCATTTTTTGCCAATGCCATTTTGACGCCATTTAAACGCTATAAAACGGTTATTTATACCAGACAATTTTTTGCCTATCTGTTTGTCGTGATTTCTAGCCTGCTATTTGTCGCGACGATTGCCTATTTCAAAGAATACAATGATCAATTCAACTATTTTATGTTTGAGGCGCTTTATGATGACAAAGCTGCCATCTTTGAAACTATCTGGATAGATTTCCATCCTATCCTTAACGCGATTGCCTTGTTATTTTTAATTGCTATTTGTAGTTATCTGCTGCACATTTTGTTAAAAAGCCACTATACAGGCATCACCCGTTATTTGGGAAACATCGAAAATCTGTGGATGAAGGGCGGTATTGTTGTTTTGATTGTGATCCTGTTCGCGGGTGCCGCTAGAGGCTCTTTTAAAAGCAGACCGGCTATGCGTAAATGGGCTGATATTACGACGGATTCGTTTTTGAACAAAACGATTATTAATCCATATCGTTCTATTTATTATGCGGTTAAGGATTACAAGGATGTGACATCAATAAAACATGGCTTAAACGTTTATCTGAAAGATAATTCAAGCATTGTTGAAGCGGCAGAGCGTTATTTTGGCAAGGGCGATTCACGCGACTTACACAGTTATTTAAAAAAGACTTCGCAGGGTCCGATGATTGAAATGCCCGATCATATTTTTCTGGTGGTGATGGAAAGCTACGATTCTTGGCCATTACAGGAAAAATATCAGTCGCTTGGGGTTGCTAATCAGCTAAAAAACCTTGCCCATAAGGGCATCTATTTTAAGAATTTTCTGCCCTCTGGGACACTTACCTTAAATTCTGTGGGCGCCATCACAACGGGGGTACCCTACGTCGGCATTAATATAAATCGTATCACCGATAGCGGGCGTGCGCCCTTTATTTCCTCGTTGCCGGAAACCTTTAAACGCTTAGGTTATACCATCAAGTTTTATTACGGCGGATTTTTATCTTGGCAAAACATTGGCAATTTTATGAAGGGGCAAGGCGTTGAAGAAGTTTACGCCGCACCTCATGCCAAAACTCAGCTAAAGCTTGGCGTATGGGGAGTCGATGATGAGGATTTGTTTAATCTGGTTTTAAAAAACACTAAAGCTGGTGAAAAAACTTTTAATATCATTTTGACGACAAGCTATCATGGTCCGTTTACAATTGATGTTGTCGGTAAAGGTTTTCCGCTGAAAGCAATACCTAAAGATATAGCACCCTATTATGATGGCTCTATCGATCTCAATATTTTGGGACATTTATGGTATTCGGATAAAGCGGTAGGTGAATTTGTGGCAAAGGCGGAAAAGCGTTTACCGGGTAGCTTGTTCGCGTTAACGGGTGATCATTATGGACGGCGTTTTCTCAATGGAACGCCAAGTCTGTATGAACATTCATCAGTGCCCTTTATTCTTTATGGAGCCGGAGAATCGGCGCCCAAGGAGACGCCGGGTAGCCATATTGATATTATGCCGACACTGGTTGAACTTGTTGCGCCGGCTGATTTTGTTTATTACAGTTTTGGACAATCGCTGTTTACTGACAAGGCGGTTGGTTTTGGACGTAATACGGCAATTACCAAACAATTTGTCGCGGCATTTCAGCCGAAAATTCAAGCGGGTTCATTGCCCAATACGATTTTTCCCAAGGAAATTGATTCGCTTAATTTATTAAAGGCAAAACATGATGATTTGCACGCATTGGGGTGGTGGATAACTATGAAAGGAAATTTGCTGGTTGGGGATAAAGATAAGATTTGATAAACAAGTCAAAACCGACAATAACTACAAGGATTGGTGCGGCTAGGTTGGTCAGAAAGCAACACCCGGCCCGATGAAACTAATAAGGAGTCAGTGCAAGGGTGCAAAGCCAAAACAAGGACGAGGGCAAGTGTCATGGATATGATGCAGTGCTATTAGGTGTGAGAACTGTAACAACTGAAAACAAGGGGAAACGCACCGCTGGAGTCGATAGAGTTAAAGTTAATACCCCTGATGGCCTTAGTCAAAGAAGTGCTAGATACTATTCAAAGAGGGTGGGACAAATACAGGCCACTACCGGCAAAACGTATATATATTCCCAAGGCCAATGGAAAGCTCAGACCATTGGGAATTCCCACTATCAAGGATAGGGCAATGCAGGCAGTCACAAAACTTGCTCTCGAACCATACTATGAAACAGCACAGAACATCTAAAAGTCTAGTACAACTTCTTTTAGGAGTCAACGGATTGGGTGAAAATAGCAGAAACCTTTTTTAAAACAGGTACTGCCACAATCCGTTTGGCTCCCCAAATCCGTTGTACTAAATGTTAAAGAACCCTACAGGCTCTAGTTATAAATTTACTTCGTTACTTCGTTTCAACGAGTTGGTGGGTTGGGCGTCCCGCCACTTCGTATCGCTCCGCTCTACCCACCCTACAAAAAAAAAGCTTAACTTAATGGCATTGATTTTAGAGGGCTTTGGACTTTTTTTCGCTGATTTGAAAATTGAGCCTAAAAAATATAACGACATGGGTTGTTTTTTTT
>JALXAQ010000202.1 GCA_026991885.1 Thiotrichaceae bacterium | reverse complement strand
AATAAACTCAAATCAAGAAACATTATATCATTCTTTTTCCCTTTTAAAACAATTATTTATTAATTTTGTCTTATTCTAAAAAAGAACTCAAACAGGCTCTAAAGCTGAAATTGAAGAACGCGAAAATAGATTATTGGACTGGGCGATAGATGAATGGGCTTAACATTGTAGGGTGGAGTCGCGATCTCGCTTAATCCACCCTACATATATATTTTTAACTCACATAAGGAGGCAGTAAAAGAAAACCATTTACTTTAAGTCCACAACGTGTAATACACAATTGCCCCTCATTGGATAACGTTGGATCAGCTAAGTAGTGCTCCTTATCTTCTTCTGATACGAATTCTCCTATTTTTCCTTCTAAACACCATTTACCCTCCGCAAGATTGTCGAAAAATATCCGTGTCATCCCATCCATTTTATCAACATCCGTTGGTATTTGTTCGGCTCGTAACAAGGGATCTAACAAATCACTCAACGTTTTGATAGCCGTTTCTTGTGTATTTATTTCGCGGCATAAAGACTCAAATTCATCCAATGCACTTGAAAGCTTTTTTTCAAAACGAGAACGAAATAAACTGATACGACTACTCAATTCTGTTGTTTTATCGACTACTGGTGTCCTCTCTCTCTCTTTTGGCAGCTCATTCCACCAAGGCAATTTATTATTGACTGGATCAATCGAAATCGCTTTTTTGGCTGGCAAGATGAAGGCAAATATAAAAATACGATAGAGCCTTTGCCGATTGAGTCTAATATACGCCCATTGAGAAAACGGAATAAACTGTACTCTTTCGTCAAACTCTTTATTCGTCAAACGATGTATCTGATCATACCAATATTCTGTCAGCTTACCTTCTTGATAGGGATAATCAGACTCACTAAAGCGTATCGAATGAGAATCTAAATAACGTAACGCGGCTTGACCAATGAATGTGATGAGAGTCAATGTATTATCTGGTAAATGCGACAACAGAGGGCTATAGGGTGACTCACTTTGAAGTTTTTCGCCACGCAAGAGAGTGCTGAGTAACTCACGAAAAGATTCAATCTCTTGCTCATTTTGTAATCCTAATCCCTTTTGAAATAATTGCCATTCTTGCGGCGCCACCGTAAACGCTAATTTTTCATAACCGACACGGATTATGTTTGGCGTTTTTGTTCCATACACAAGCAATCCAAGTAATAAATTCCAAAATGTATCCTGACAAATATCCAAACCTATTCGACCATCCCGCAAATGATATTTTTCAGGAATTAAGTCTTTATTGGCTTCGATAATATTGTTAATCGCTACTAAACCTGCCATATTGCTATCCTTCAATCACAAAAAAAACAAAAAAAATCCCCTGCCCACATTGAGACAGAGGATTTAAGCGAACAGGGGGGGGGGAACTGATTACATCATTCCCATGCCACCCATACCACCCATACCACCCATGTCACCCATGCCACCGCCACCAGGCATTGGAGGCTCATCCTTCTTCGGCAATTCAGCAACCATCGCTTCAGTGGTAATCATTAAAGCCGCGATAGAAGCAGCGTTTTGCAAAGCAGAGCGAGTCACTTTGGTGGGATCCAAAATCCCCATCGCTACCATGTCACCAAATTCACCCGTCGCCGCATTGTAACCGTAATGACCTTCATTTTCCGCGACTTTATTTAATATGACTGAGGATTCGCCGCCAGCATTTTTCACGATTTGACGTAGCGGCTCTTCCATCGCACGCACGGCAATTTGGATACCCATGTTTTGATCGGGATTATCCCCTTTGAGATCTTTAACATTTTGTTTAGCACGTATCAATGCAACACCACCGCCAGGGACAACGCCTTCTTCTACAGCAGCGCGAGTCGCATGGAGCGCATCTTCTACACGCGCCTTTTTCTCTTTCATTTCAACTTCAGTCGCCGCACCCACTTTAATCACGGCAACACCGCCGGCTAACTTGGCAACGCGCTCTTGCAGTTTTTCCTTGTCATAATCAGAAGTGGCTTCTTCAATTTGGGCACGAATCTGATTGACGCGATCTTCAATATCTTGGGGTTTGCCAGCACCATCAATAATGGTGGTGTTTTCCTTGGTAATACTCACGCGCTTGGCATTGCCCAAATCGTCTATGCTGGTTTTTTCTAAGCTCAAGCCCACTTCTTCAGCAATGACTTGTCCACCGGTTAAAATAGCAATGTCTTGCAACATGGCTTTGCGGCGATCACCAAAGCCAGGGGCTTTAACAGCCGCCACTTTAACCACGCCACGAATGTTATTAACCACTAAAGTAGCAAGGGCTTCACCGTCCACATCTTCAGCGATAATAAGCAGCGATTTGCCAGCCTTGGCGACACCTTCCAAAATTGGCAACATGTCACGAATGTTAGAAATTTTCTTGTCGTGCAACAAAATGAGCGGACTTTCTAATTCCGTACTCATTGTCTGTTGATTGTTGACAAAGTAGGGGGACAGGTAGCCGCGATCAAATTGCATCCCCTCAACGACATCCAATTCATTTTCTAAACCTGAGCCATCTTCAACAGTAATTACGCCCTCTTTACCGACTTTACCCATCGCTTGTGCAATGATGTCGCCAATGGTTTTATCAGCGTTTGCGGAAATGGTACCGACTTGGGCAATGGCTTTCTCATCAGCACAAGGTTTAGATAGATTTTTCAATTCTTCTACTGCTGCGCTGACGGCTTTATCAATACCCCGTTTCAAATCCATAGGATTCATGCCGGCAGCAACGGATTTCAAACCTTCAGTCAGGAGAGATTGAGCTAAAACGGTAGCCGTCGTGGTGCCATCACCGGCGTTATCAGAAGTCTGGGAGGCCACTTCCTTGACCATTTGGGCACCCATATTTTCAAATTTGTTTTCTAATTCAATCTCTTTGGCAACGGACACACCATCTTTGGTGATGGTCGGTGCGCCAAAAGATTTATCAAGCACTACGTTGCGGCCTTTAGGCCCAAGAGTGATTTTCACGGCATTCGCCAGAACGCTCACCCCTTTAATCATTAGTTGACGTGCATCATCAGAAAAGCGTACTTCTTTAGCTGCCATGGTGATTTTTTCCTCTAATTATTTAATCGTTGATGGAGTAGTGGATTAATCTTCGATAATACCCATAATATCTTCTTCGCGCATCACCAGCATATCTTCGCCGTCGATTTTCACTTCGGTGCCGGAATATTTGCCGAATAAGACGGTATCACCCTCTTTGACATCGAGTGGACGCACATCGCCATTATCCATAATTTTGCCTTTGCCCACCGCTTGCACTTTGCCGCGAATGGGTTTTTCGGTAGCTGAGTCAGGGATCACGATCCCGCCCGGGCTTGTTCTTTCTTCTTCAACACGTTTGACGAGGACTCGATCATGTAATGGACGAATCTGCATAGTCATTTTCTCCATATAAACAAATAGTTATTTAAAAGTATAAGCCTTGCGATCTACAATGTATTAGCACTCGCATGTGGTGGCTGCTAATAATAGGGACTCAAGTTATAATGTCAATGGCTATTATTTTTATATTTTTTTTATTAGAATATAAAAAAAATTTTTGCACCATTGAGGAACTGGAAATGGCAAATGACAATGCGATCAATAAGCAAAACGTTCTCCACGACAATGAAACCCAGGCGGAACAGATCGCACATCTCGGCAATTGGGAATGGGATTTAACCGGTCAAAATTTGGATAAGTGGTCTAATGAAATCTTTCATCTCTTAGGGCTGAACCCAAACACAACACAGCCTAGCCATGCCATTTTCCAGCAACGCATTCATCCTGCTGATCGAGAACAAGTTATCACCACGCTTGAACAGTCTATTAAAAACGGCAAACCTGTTAATGTAGATTTCCGGGCTCAACATCCTGATGGCAGGGTGTGCTGTCTACATATATGTGCGACAGTACAATATGATGATAAGCAACAGCCAATCAAAATGCTGGGTATCATGCAGAATATTACGGAGCGCAAACAGGTTGAGGATGCTTTGCGTAGGAACGAAGCCCGATTTAAGGCGATTTTTGATCATGCTGGCGTGGGAATTGTGCTTGTCGATGCTGAAGGACGGATGCTGCAAGCCAATGCCCGCTGGAGCGAGATGACGGGTTACAGTGCTGAAGAACTCACACAAATGACGCTGGCTGATTTTACTCACCCGGAAGAAATGCCGGCTATTAGGGAACATTTTGATAAATTTGTCATGGGTGATATTAGTAGCTTTCAACTTGATGGGACTTATATCCGTAAAGATGGTAGTATTTTTGTAGGACAGTTGTTGGTAACACCGGTTTGTGACGCGGGTGGCGTTTTCCAAAAGGATGTCGGTGTTCTCATTGACATTACCCAACGCAAAGAGGCTGAGGCACAACTGCGTAAGCGCGAGGAGCATTATCGTAAGTTGTTTGTCAATAATAAAGCGGTGCAATTGCTTGTCGATTGTTCAAATTTTAAAATTATTGATGTTAACAATGCGGCTGCTAAATATTATGGTTATTCCATTAATGAATTAAAATCAAAAAATTTTTTTTCTGATATTAGTGCCCTTTCAGATGAAGAAAGAGCGCAGGAAGTGCTACGAGCAAATGCAGAAAAGCGCGATTATTTTAATTTTAAACATCGGCTTGCCAATGGCGAGTTACGGAATGTTGAAGTGTATAGAGGAGAGTTAGAAATTGCCGAGCGCAGGCTATTTCATTTGATCGTTCAAGATGTGACTCAGCGCAAAAAAGCGGAAATGGAAAATAAACGACTTTTAACTCAACAGTCTAAGCTGGCGGCGATGGGTGAAATGTTGGGCGCGATAGCGCATCAGTGGCGACAACCTTTACATGTGCTGGGTTTGGTCATTGGCGGCATAAAAAGCGCTTATCACTCAGGAAAACTGGATAATCAATCATTGAACCGAGCCGTTGAACTCGCTAAGAAACAGATAGAGTTCATGGATAAGACGACGAATAATTTTAAAAATTTTCTCGCGCCCGATCAGAATAAAGTCACATTCAGTGCCATGGCAGCGATTGAGGATATGATTGATTTATTTGGCACTCTGTATGCGGAGCATCACAATATCAATATTCATATTGAAGGCGACAAGGCTGTGAAAATTAGGGGTTATCCAAATGAATTTAGGCAGGTGATTTTGAATATTTTGGATAATGCTAAAGATGCGATTAAGGTACAGGGCAAGGGTTATATTCATATCAATGTCTCTGTGGCAGATGGACAAGCGAAAATCACGTTTTGTGATAATGGTTGTGGTATTCCTGAAGATAAGCTCAAGAGGATTTTTGAGGCGCATTATACGACAAAAAGTGAGCAGGGTGGTAGCGGTATTGGTTTGTATATGTCAAAAGGCATTATTGAAAATACGATGAATGGTCAGATTTTTGCTGAAAATACGGGAGAGGGGGCGATGTTTACGATGTTGTTGGAGGCGAAATTTTAAAATTCGACGCTGCTTATGTTATAAAATTCGCCAAACTATTTTTTATGCTATAAAATTCGCCAATAATTTGCTATTATGTTATAAAATTATCCAAAAAATGACGTTTGAGCCGGCTTATGAAAAAATTTTCGTCAGAGATTGTGTTCAGTTCAAAAAATAATAGAGAATCAAAACAAATATCTCAACAACTAAAGGCTGGGCTGCTCCGCAAAATCGCGCCAAAAATTTATACGACTAAGCTCGAAGAGGCAGCCTCAGAAATTATTTATCGAAATCGATATCAAATTATTAGTCATTTGTTCCCGGGTGCAATCATTAGTCATCGTACCGCCTTTGAGGGTGATGTGAAACCGGGTGGTTCGCTGTTTTTGACTTATTCTCAGCGTCGCAATTTGTCTTTACCCGGCTTAACAATCCGACTCATAAAGGGTGAATTTTCTAAACAAGGTACGAATCCATTTTTAGAAACTTTATATATATCATGTTATGAACGTATTCTGCTTGAAAATCTTCAGCTAAGCCGACAGCGAGGGAATGTTCGTAAAACGGTGGATAAAGCAGCGGTAGAACATCGGTTGGAGACGCTTTGTCGTATTCAGGGCGAAGCAGAACTCAATCGCTTGAGAGATCGTGCTAAAACGCTCGCCGCTTCGATTGGGATGATACCAGAATTTCATCAATTAGATGAAATTATTGGTGCTATTCTTGGTACTCGCTCAAACGAAGTTTTAAAAACAGCCTCAGCACGCGCACGCGCCCAAGGATTACCTTATGATGCTGAGCGACTAGAACGTTTTATGTCCCTTCATGCCGCTCTGCGCTCCACGGTGTTACCGATACGTCAATTGAGTGAAACGCCAACGATTTTGCGAAATATCGCTTTTTTTGATGCTTATTTTTCTAATTATATAGAAGGTACCGAATTTGCTCCTGAAGAAGCGGCGAATATTGTGTTTAAAAATCGTCCCCTTGAACATCGTCACGCGGACTCTCACGATATCATTGCTACCTATAATATTGTGAGTAATACACTCGAAATGTGTAGCCCTCCCGATAGTCCAGAGATATTCGAGATGCTACTAAAAAAGCGTCACGCAGTATTACTAGGTGCCAGAAAAGATAAGCGCCCCGGTGAATTTAAAGAAATCGTCAATCGAGCCGGCAATACGGTATTTGTGTCACCTGAATTAGTACGAGGGACTTTAGCTAAGGGATTTGAGCTATATCAGCTACTTGACGATCCCTTTGCACGAGCCGCCTTCATCATGTTTGTGGTTTCGGAGGTACATCCTTTTCTTGATGGAAATGGTCGTTTAGCGAGAATTATGATGAATGGCGATTTAGTTTTTGCGGGGCAATGCCGTATTTTCATACCGACCGTTTTCCGTGAAGATTATTTATTAACCTTGCGTAGACTGACTAGGGAAGGTGATGCAGGACCGTATATAAAGATGCTTGATAAGGCACAAGAATTTGTGTCAAAAATCGATTTTGATAATTACGATAATGCGGTCAAAATGTTGTATGCTAGTAATGCTTTTGCTAAACACGATGAAGGTGTTTATTTGAAAATGCCGGTTTAAACGGTCAAAGAAATCCTCTTTTTTGAACCTCGGGTAACGAAGTAAAAAATAGGATTTCTCGAATAATTCAAAATACATAATAAAACCATACACTTAAACTATTATGGGTCATGTAAGCGTAAATTGAAATCTAATTCCATTAAAAACCTAAAATTGAAACCGAAAAAAAACTTGACAGTTAATTTAGTTAGTATTATGTTAAACAACAAAACTTGTTTAACGGCTCTATGAAATTGTTCTATATTCCAGTGATTATCGTGAATGTTTTTAAAATATTCATAAGTTAATTTACTAAACCAGTTTTTTTGCAAAAAAAGTTTCAGGGATACAATATGTTTCTGCGGCGGCGCGTAAATTGATGCGTTGCTGGGTGCAGTGGGAGGTGTTGAAGGATACTGGATCGATCGGGATATATGCGGGAACGCATACGATTAGTGATGCCCAATTGACTTCTTGGGATTCATTATGTTATTTATATTTAATAACATTTATTTATTAGGAGTAAGACCTCATGCAAACACCTCAAAGACTATATGATTTGAAGGACTATCATATTCAAGCCCGTGATGGAGAGATTGGTAAGCTAGAAGAGGTCTATTTTGATGATCAGACTTGGACAGTGCGTTACCTGGTAGTGCATACCGGCAATTGGCTGCTTGGACGTGAAGTACTGCTCGTTCCGCAGCATGTACTCAGTATAAACGAGGATGAAAAAACGCTTGTCGTTGATCTCACTCGTACACAAGTGGAACATAGCCCTCCCGTAGAGACGGCCAAACCGGTGTCTCGCTATTATGAGGAGGAATACCATCGCTATTACGGCTGGTCACCCTATTGGTTGGAAGATCCCCTGTTAGGGTCTCAGATGGTACCAGTTATTGAGCCGACTGTTAGCGACGAAACCAAAGAGCCTCCAGATATCCATTTAGGCAGTAGCCAGGCGATCACCGGCTACCACATCCATGCTAAGGATGGAGAGTTCGGTCATCTGGAAGATTTGATTATCACTGATCAGGCGTGGAAGGTGGGCTATCTGGAGGTTGACACTCGCAACTGGTGGCCCGGCAAAAAGGTGCTGGTCATGCCTAGCTGGATCGAAAGCGTGGATTGGGCGGATCGTTCGATATTGGTGAACCTGACATGTGAGGCGATCCAAGGCGCACCGGAATATGATCCTTCAGAAACCATCAGCAAGGATTATGAACTTCGGCTCTTTGAATATTATAAGCCGTTTATTTAGGAGTCCAAGATTTGATTTATCTTGGGTGAACCAAGATAAATCTTGGACTCCGACAAAAATTTATCGCTCCGTACTCGGCATGACAGCCGCCACCTTTTCTACAGTTACAGGTTCTGCCTGTGAATGCAGCCTAATACTATTTACCGCCGGATAGGGGCGTTCATAAGTACCAGCATACATGAAATAGTGACGCAATAAATAACCACCTCCGAGTACCAGCACTGCCGCTAACACAACGGGTGCTGCGCTATTCCATCCCTTAGTCACACCTTTGAATTCAATCAAAAAGGGCACGATGAGACCAAATCCAATAAAGCCAACAATCCAACCCATGTCATCCCACAATATGGCCGCAGTATGACGTGCGGATTCAATCCCGTAAGTCGTAAAGTGGAAGAACACAAAAATAATCAACAATTCTATGCCGATGAGGATAACATCCGTGCGTTCATAAAAAACCCGCAGTTCATGATCTTCTTCTTGTTTAATCGCCAAATAAAGCACCAATAGCAGAAAAGCCATCGCCGTCGAAAAGGCCGAGACAATAAATAGCAGCGGTACCCCCGGATTATGCCATAATGCAACGGCTGGGAAAGATTGCAATAGCAATCCTGTATATAAAACGGTACCAATACCATTAATGATGGCTAACCATCCGATGAAATTATGGATACTCTGAGGTAACTTGCCCACCCAAGCAAACAAGCCAAGGATAGTACCAACCACTGGCATCTTAGTCCAGAACTTGGTTTCCAGCATATAAGGCAGACTGTAAACCACACTCCAAACCATCATCCAGACAATGAACTGGGTACCCCACGAGATCCAAGCATCAGGTTTATTGACCAGCACCATAGGATTCAGCACATTGATGACTGCCCAATGATCCAGCAGGTGAATAAACAACATCAATGATCCAACACTCAACATGGCAAATGATGAGAGATTTGCCCATATCACCAGGTCTTTATGGGCTTTAATGTACATATTAGTCAGACAACTGATGACAACAAGCGCTCCGCCTAATCCGCCTAAGAACAGATAAATGGCGATCCACCATGTCCAAACATTTTGGGTTGAATAAAACATGCCTTCCATTAGGTTGTCCTCTCTATGTCGCTGATATAATAAACATTCGGTCTTGTACCCAGATGAGCCATCAAAGGTTTAGCCACCCCACTTCTGACCAATTTAGCCACTTCATCTTTGGGATCATTCAGATCACCAAACTGCCGTGCTGAACCGACACAGGTTTCTACACAGGCCGGTTTGAGCCCTCTCATGACACGATGGGCGCAGAAGGAACATTTATCCACGCTAGGACGAGTGCGGTGGTGTAATTCACCATAAAATTCCTTGCCTTGTTCCACATCATCGTAGGTGACATCGTAACGGGCATCATAAGGACAGGCCATTGCACAGGCACGACAACCCATGCACAGTTCATCGTCCACCAGCACAATACCATTATCCAGTTTATGGGTTGCACCCGTTGGGCAAACGCTCATACAGGGCGGATTATCACAATGGTTACAGAGACGCGGGAAAAAACGCCGCCGTATTAGATCATCGTTGTCGCCGCCAAGTTCCATATCGTGAACATAAGTGCGCCACTTATTCTCCCAGACGGGCGTTTGATTCTCCATCGCGCAAGCCGCCATACAGGCATTACAGCCGACGCAAGTATTTAGGTCAATGACCATCGCATAATGTGGTGTCTTAGCCATAATCGGTTTTCTCCTTTTATCTCATTAGGCCTTAGCAATACGGATGGTAAATTCCTGAGAACGGAATCCCGCCACCACAGGCTCGACATTATGAGGAATGAGTTTGTTCGTCGCGGTCCCACCCATCGCATAGCTTCGAGTCAACTGTGGATTTTCCACACCAAAGGCCGAATGGAGGAATAAGGTATCTGAACGCACTTTGCGCGTCACATAAGCATGACCATCCGCTTCTTGACCAGACAAGGTATTTTTCAATCTGATCTTGTCGCCGCTTTGAATGCCCAATTTTTCCGCCCGATCTGGATGGAGCCAAACGCCGGTATAAATGTCCTTCTTCCAAGTATTAATGGCAGCTAACACTGGATTATTGCTATTGGTAGAGCCATAAGACACTGTGGGGACTTTACCATAAGTAAAGTAGAATTCATCCTCATCTAGGGCTTGATCCATTGTCTTGTTTTCACGACATTCCGCTGCAAAGGGTTTCGCCAAGACACTAAAATGTGGCGTGGTGAAGCCCTGTGAACGTAACATATCAAACAAGCTACTGAAAAATTCAATGCGTCCACTTGCGGTCGTCGTCGGCAATTGACGGGGCACGCCGTACTGTTCTAACAGTTCATGCATACTCTCTTCATGGTAAACACCCTTTTCCCGCAGAGTCTTGTCCAAATTTTCTGGCGTTGTATGCAGTCTTTTCGCCGTTTCGAACAAGCCCACTTCTCGGCAAGCTTTGGTAAACGGACTCTTCTGTCCTTCCGCTTTTAGGCGCTCCCACGCCGCTTTGGTCGCTGCTGCGGGTAATCCCGTCAAAGCCTCCATCGTTCCTACCAAGTTATCGAAGGCACCTTCCTTACCACTGAGGATTTCCGTCAGTTTGAGCAATACATCGGGTATTTCTTCCGAGTCATACAGTGGCTCAATGGCAGCATAACGGGTTGTCACGGCCAAATCTTGATTAACCCCGTTAGCATAGAAGGTGGGTTCATCTCGCTCCAAATAAGTGCTGTGCGGCAAAATCACATCGGCATAGGGGGTGGTGTCTGAAGGCAGTACATCCAAGGCAATTACCAGTTCGATGTTGTCACTCGAGAACGTCTCCTTCCAGTAAGTATCTGGATAATAATGGCGCACTGGATTAGCCGCATTGATAAATAGGGCACGGGTGAGATAGGGTTTTCCTTTCCATTTCACTTTGCCCTCAACGGATTCTTTCAGGCCCTCATCTGCCAAGACGGGTAAAGCAATGCCTTGTTTTCCTTCAGCTATCTGCTGCTTGGAGTAGGCCCAAGCCCAACCCGGATGACCATGTGGGAACGTTTTTTCACTGGAGAACGCATCGATAACGAAGAGGGCAAAATCCATCCCCGCTTTAGTCGCCATTGGCGCACCAGCGTCCATGCCTTCTTCTTTTGCCTCAACCTGAGCCGCGAGTTTTTGGTGAAATTCACCACTCAGAATCCAGCCACCGGTTTTATCAATCCCACCATTTAAGGCTTGGATCATGGCTTGTACGCGCCGTGTCATCATTATGTTGCCAAAGCGGGCACCATGCCAACCCGGATCGATGATTGCCGGTCGGGTGCTACCAAATTCATGGCTAATGCGACGGATAGTCTCGGCGGGAATGCCGGTGGTTTTTTCCGCCCATTCTGGCGTACAGTGCTTGATTTCTTCAAATTGGGCCTGTAAAACGGTGAGCGCAGGCCGCCCAGCCCCTTCTAAACCGTCGGGAACAGTGACATCTTCTGGTGCATAAAGGCTTGGGCAAAAGGTTTTACCGTTGATATCGGTACGGTTGTAATTGCTAAATGCGGGTATGGTATGAATATCGGAAGTCCCCTCCCATACGACCATAGGCCGCCCTTCGCTATCCTTGACGAGTTGCCATTCTCCCTTATCATCTTTATAAACCAAAAAGGGCATATTGGTACGCACTCTCAGAAATTCTGCATGAAAAAATTTCTTGTCAAGCATTTCCCTGAGCATCGCCAGACAAAAATCTAAATCTGTCCCAGGCCGAATGGGTACCCATTCATCGGCTTTGGAGGCGGTTTCTGATAAGCGTGGGTCTAATACCACAACCTTGGCGCCATTTTTCATACCTTGGGTAAAGCGGACAACGCGACAAGTCGAAACGCCTCCGATGGAAGAGTTGTTACCCACGTAAAGGATATATTTTGCGTTGTCATAATCGGGCAAAATTTCATCATGGACATTGAATGTCCCTGTGACCGAATCAGTGCCTAAATGTCCCGTGGTCACGCAATGTTGCATGGGGGAGGCGACGATATTCGGTATGCCATTGGCCACGGCAAAGGGGACTGACCAATTCATGTAAAAAATACAGGACGTCCAGCCGCCTAATAATGTCCATTCCCAAGGCTGAATTTTAGCCCCTTTCGATTTCTTTTCGATGTAGTCCCAAGCTTCTTCCCAAGATGCCTCACGGAATTTCCACTCTCCCCGTTTGGAGCCTTCCACACGAATTAAGGGCTTTTTAAAGCGATCAGGATCATAAGTTTGGCGCAAACCGGCTTGACCACGAGCGCACATTTTGCCCCGATTCAGGGTAGAGTGTGGATTACCATCCAGCTTGACAACCCGTTTAACACCGTTGCTAGTACGGCTGGTCACTTGGACATTACACAAAGAGGAACAGAAGTTACAGATCGTGTAACTGGTTTCTTCTTTATCAACATTTAATAGTTCATCGGGTTGCTTATTGGCCAGCAAACTATTGGCTTTTAATAAACTCAATCCCGCTGCACCAGCACCCGTGCTTTTTAAAAAGGTGCGTCGAGAGAGCTTAGGAAATTTCCAAGCCATAATATTTCTCCTTCATCCTTTAAAAATTCAAATTCGTTAGATAATCTGGCCTCTGTCAAAATCTTTATAATAATTTTCATTATTTCAGTGTTTTTATTTCTACCTATTAATAAGGACAGATCAAAAAGTGGGAGGTATAATATCATATTTATGGCAATAGTAAACATTTCTTATAAATGTTGAGTAAAATAGTCATTTATTTAGGATAATAACGCTATTATTC
>JALXAQ010000201.1 GCA_026991885.1 Thiotrichaceae bacterium | reverse complement strand
GCCATTAAGTTAAGGGCAACCACAAGGGATTGCCCCTACCTTCAATGCCGTTTTTGTAGGGGCAATCCTTTATGGTTGCCCCTTAACTTAATGGCATTGGTGCGTAGGACGCACCCTACGCGAAATCTGTTTTGACTTATCCCTGCTAAAAAAAAATCCCTGTAGTTAAGCTTTTGACTTCTACTGTCCGTCACGCACTGCCCATACATAGTTGTAGTTACTTTTCTCAGTGATGTCCACATAGCCGTAGTAAAGGTAGACATACCATGCGAAGCTCGTCAGTTCTTCGTCTGCGGTAGACCAATAGTAGCTCATCTGCACATTCAAAAACGCATCTCCATCCTGCCACTGCTCAGTA
This sequence comes from Thiotrichaceae bacterium, assembly GCA_026991885.1. Taxonomy (GTDB): domain Bacteria; phylum Pseudomonadota; class Gammaproteobacteria; order Beggiatoales; family Beggiatoaceae; genus Thiomargarita. The sequence continues at coordinate 42,641 of JALXAQ010000201.1, read as the reverse complement.
CCCGTTGCGTTGGAAAGGGCGGGCTTTTCATATTTATTATTGACCATCGCCTTCCATTCCTTTTCAGTAGGCAAACGCCACATACCAGGCTTTGAATCGTCACTGAGACCATATTGTCCATGGGCTAGTTCGGCGACACTTTCCATCGCGGATTTCCAATTTTGCCGACCAAACGCATTCGCATTTTTCAGCCAGATTAACCCCGTTTTGTTGTCTGTGACAGTGCCATTGCCATTATCTGTATAGCGGAACGCTTCTCGCTTTTTGTCCGTATAGCTGTTTTCAATGCCTTTTAAATCATTGAACAGTTGCTGAGCGGAAATGTCGCCCTTAATACAATTAAACAATAAATGACGCAAAGCGGGCGCCTCAGGCAATTTATCTTGTGAAAATGGTCGCGGATTTAAGCCTGTCAAAAAACGATACATCGTCGCTCCAAACGCAAATATATCATTTGCCTCGTTCGGCTTGCCAAGCTCTGGTAGCACATAATCTAAGCTGGCAAATACGGTTTGACCAAATTTGCTGAATTCCGCTTGACTTGGCTGCGCTGCTGCTTGTGAGCGCAAAGAACTGGCTACCTGTGATAAACCAAAGTCAGTGATTTTGACGGTTATCCCAGTTTCTGTCTCTCTTAGCAACACATTCGCAGGCTTTAAATATAAGTGATAAATACCCACTTCATGGGCAAGCTGTAAAGCTTTGGCGATTTGTAAGGCGACAGTTAAGCCCATTTTTAAGTCCATTGGACCGTTTTTTTCTAACCAGGTTTCCCCATCTATCGCGCCTTCAATGTATTCGCTGACTAAAAAAGCGCGTTCCTGTTTAAAAATATCGAGATAACCAAAATCTAGGGGCTCAAGAATATAGTAAGCTGCAATGTCGCGCATCGCAATGGCTTCTTTAAAAGCTGTCAGATTTTCCCAAAAACATTTCACCACCACCCATTCTTTTCTAATGAGTTTGTTATTGTTTCTGCACAGGAACACGCATCCCATGCCGCCCGCACCTAATAATTTTTCTGGGGGATATTTGTATATATCATGCAAAGCATACTTTTCTGGATCGAGAGCAATGGCGGATTGCAAATTTTCAAAGGCTTCTGTGTAAGCTTGGCGACGTAGCCGCACTTGAAATAGGTTAAAATAAGCCAAGGCTTTTTCTTCATCTTTTAAATTATTTTCAAGTAGTTGTAACAATAAATTTTCTGCCGTTTCTAGTTGTGCTGTTGATGATAAGGCACTGCTGACGATGAAAGAAAATCGATTGTATTTAGGATTCTGTGGCAACAATTGTTTTAAGTGTGAGACGGCTTCCCGAATGAGTTTCAGATTGGGAGTCTTGTGGCGGCTGAATTCGTCACGCACTTTTATTTGTGATGATAAATTTTGACCCGCCATCAATTCCGTGAATTTTTGTAAACTTTTTTCAAGTAAACTTTGTTCTTCATAGATTAGCGTTGAGTAAAGCTCTTTTGCCCATTCTGGCAATTCTGGAAAGCCATTTTCAAAATGTTTGCTAAAACGTATCAATTGTTCATAGTGATTTTGCCAAACACTGTATGCTTGTTGCAACTCTGTTAATTGCTGCGTGATTTTTTTGTGCAGAGAAGGAACATTTTTTTGTAGCATTTTAAAATGTTCTATCTTTTCTTGGAATTGTGGCACAGAAATACATAAACCTTCTCGCTGCAAAGCGGCTTGCAGTTTTTTAAACGGTTTATTTTTGCGGACGATCTCTTGGAAGAAAAATAAAAGGCTATCGCCTAATAGTCCCTCAAAACGGAGAAAGGCGGCTAATGTGTCATCTAGCGGAGCTATGTGCCGCATTTGTTCTAGCACTAAATCGCTGAGTTCTGCGCTGTTTTTATAACGGATTAAGGCCATTAAATCTTCATCAGTGATTTCTTCAATCTGAAAGAGTTGATCTTTTTGTTTGGCAAAAAATTTCAGTGATTTAGCGGCATTCGATTGGAATGTGAGCAACTCTTCGTTCGATAAGCCGTGCTCTTTGGCGAAAGGTTGCAAATAGTGCTGTTCAATTGGAGCAGCAATTTTTTTGGGTGCCATGCGGATAGCACTGATGACAACAAGGGCATAGCCATAGCTGTCTTGATAGGCGGTGGTCATTTCAGAGGGCGTTAATGTGAAAGACGCCTTGAGAATGGAGATCGCTTTTTCTTGGTTGGGCTGAGTTTCCAGGAATGGCGTGTCCAGTAATGAGCTGAGTAAAGTTTGTAAGAGTGATTTCATGATATTTTGAATATGGTTGCCTTAGTATAAAATCGTCCAAGATAAATCTTGGACTCCTATTCTAATAAAAAAAAGACGAGCTTGATAAGATTATGGGATGTGAGGTGCAATTTTTACGATAAGCGGGGTATCCAACCCCCCCCGCCTTTTAAATCAATTGGTTAAGTCTTTTAAATAATCTGCGTCAGCATCTTTGGGTGACAAAATGGGCTGAGTGATAGGCCATTGAATACCAATCTCTGGATCATCCCAACGCAAACTGCCTTCATCTTCTGGATGATAGTAGTCTGTGCATTTATAGTGAAAATCGGCGGTGTCTGAGAGGACACAAAATCCATGTGCAAAGCCGGGGGGTATATAAAATTGTTGGTGTGCCGATAAGGTAACGCCTACCCATTGTCCAAATGTGGGCGAGCCTTTACGAATGTCCACCGCTACGTCAAAGACGCTGCCGATGGTGACATAAACCAATTTGCCTTGTGGGTACTGCTTTTGAAAATGTAGGCCGCGTAATACGCCTTTGGTTGAGCGGGAATGATTGTCTTGTACAAAGGGTCCCGGAATGCCAGCTTCGGCATAACGGGCAGCATGGAAACTTTCTAAAAAAAATCCGCGTGAGTCTCCAAAGACTTTAGGTGTTATGAGTAATACGTCAGGAATGGCTGTTGTTGTGATTTTCATTAGAGTTCTTGCACTAAGAGGGAGTGGAGATATTGACCATAGCCGTTTTTTCTCAAGGGTTGAGCCAATTCGGCTAATTGTTCAGCATTGATATAGCCTTTACGCCAAGCAATTTCTTCAGGGCAGGCAATTTTGAGTCCTTGCCTTCTTTCAATGGTTTCTATAAATGAGGAGGCTTCTAATAGTGTTTCATGGGTACCCGTGTCCAGCCAGGCCATGCCGCGCCCCATTTTTTCTACCGATAAGGTTTTGCGCTGCAAGTAGGTGCTATTAATATCAGTAATTTCAAATTCGCCGCGTGCTGAGGGTTTAATCTGCTTTGCAATGTTGACGACTTCGTTGTCATAAAAATAGAGCCCGGTGACGGCGTAGCGAGATTTGGGCTGTTTGGGTTTTTCTTGGAGACTGATGGCTTGACCGTTTTTGTCAAATTCAACAACGCCATAGCGATCTGGATCATGTACGGGATAGGCAAACACTATGGCGCCGCTTGTGAGGCTGGCCGCTTTTTGTATTTGTTTTTGGAAGTCGTGACCATAAAAAATGTTATCACCGAGTACCAGCGCACAAGTGTCTGTGCCGATAAAGCTTTCTCCAATCATAAAGGCTTGTGCTAAGCCTTTGGGCTCTGGTTGCACGGCATAGGTGATGTTAATACCCCATTGTGTGCCATTGCCGAGTAGTTGTTCAAAACGTGGCGTGTCTTGTGGGGTGGAAATGAGTAATATGTCTCGAATATCGGCTAACATGAGGGTTGTCAGCGGATAATAGACCATCGGTTTGTCGTAAATGGGTAAAAGTTGTTTTGAGACGACTTGGGTGACGGGGTGCAAGCGCGTGCCTGCTCCTCCCGCTAAGATAATACCTTTCATTTTAGTTTTCAGTTTTCAGTTGGCTTTTGAGTGCTCATAAAACGCATTTATTGATGGATTAAATATTTAAATGGGCATTACGACTACAATAATTACATTATCGAAGGGATAAGTCAAAACATAACCAGAGCTGTGTTTGGGTTTTGACTTATCCTTTTGTAAATGTAATCCTAATCCGACTATCCGTTGAAAATCACTATCCGCCGTCACAAGAATCGCATCAAGTGCCATAGCGGTTGCAGCAATCCATAAATCGAACTCTTTTGCCTTCTTCAATAGCCTTTAGCAGTGCAAGAGCATCTTCCATTGTGACATCATTCGAGTGCTCAACAGCCTCGATGATTTTTTGTGCCATGTTATTTTTTTCGGGTTGATTTTGTCCCGTTTTCCAAACTAAAAATTTGAGGTAGTCTCTCAATTGTTTCCTTTCTCCAGATGGTAACTGAGAAACGCTATCAACTAGCCATTCTATCGTTGCGGCTTGCATAATTTTCCTCCAATTCATTACAAGATATTGACTTAATTATTTTATGTTTTCTTCTGTTAATTCTAAAATTCTGAAAATTCTGATTCAGACAAAAAATCAAGCAGCGTGCCAAGCCTTTTTGTCCGCTTGTTCATCATCCTTGCTCTCGGAACGTTCTGCCACTTTTTTAACGCGCTGCGGCGGCTTTATCTCTCCGCCTTCAACTAAACGAACTTTGCGGAACATAGACATTCGACTGTATTCGGTATTTTGTGGCGGCAATTGTTTTAATTGTGAGGCGGCGAATGAGTTGCAGGCTGGTGCTATTATGTATTGTGAACTCGTCACGCGCTTTAATTTGTGACGATATGTCCTGACGCGTCTCGCTGGAATGCGGGCAAGTCTTGGTTGGATATGCCCATTTTTTTTGCGAAGGTTTGTATTAGTGATGGCATGTTATGTTGTTTTCTGGTGAGTACAACGAATATTTGACAACGAATGATGAAATTTCGTTGTACTTGTTGTTGCAGGACGCTCCGCGTCCAGGCAGGCATTCCCACGCAGAGCGTGGGAACGAGAAAAAGGCTCTGGAGTCCAAAATTTATTTTGGACGAGGCGCCCAAGATAAATCTTGGACTCCGAAAAGCTCAGATTTATGAACCAAGCCCCAATCGTTCTCCCCTACCATCGCGCACTCGCTGCCACCATTCACGATTGTCCAAATACCATTGCACCGTTTTGCGTAATCCCGTCTCAAAAGTTTCCAGTGGTTGCCAGCCTAAAGTTTTTTGAATTTTGTTAGCATCAATAGCATAACGCAAATCATGTCCGGGGCGATCCGTGACAAATGTGATTAATTGATTATGCGGTGCCGAAGTCGGGCGCATTTCATCAAGGATTTGGCACAATGTTTCCACCACTTCTAAATTTGTTTTTTCATTGTGTCCACCAATATTATAAGTCTCTCCAACTTCTCCCTGTTCTAGCACTAAACACAAGGCACGGGCATGATCATCCACATATAACCAATCACGCACATTTTCCCCTTTGCCATAAACCGGCAACGCTTCTCCTGCTAAGGCATTGATAATCATTAAGGGAAGGAGTTTTTCGGGAAATTGATAAGGTCCGTAATTATTGGAACAATTGGTTGTGACGATGGGCAAGTTGTAAGTGTGATGCCAAGCACGCACGAGATGATCGGAGGCGGCTTTGCTGGCTGAATAGGGTGAATTGGGTTGATAAGGGGTGGTTTCTGTGAAAAGTCCCGTCTCGCCTAAACTACCATACACTTCATCCGTCGATACATGATGAAATCGAAACCGTGCTTGTGCCGCGCTATCCAACGATAGCCAATATTTGCGTACCGTTTCAAGTAAGCTATAAGTACCGACAATATTGGTATTAATAAATTCAGCGGGACCATCTATGGAGCGATCCACATGCGATTCTGCGGCTAAGTGCATAATCGCATCGGGCTGAAATTCGGTCAATACTTGCTGTAATGCTGGGGCGTCACAAATATCAACCTGAGCGAAATGGTAACGGGGATTGTTTGAGACTGGGGATAATGATTCGAGGTTGCCGGCGTATGTGAGTTTATCAATATTTAAAATAGTTGTCTCAGTTTCATTAATGAGATAACGAATAACCGCTGAGCCAATGAAGCCGGCACCGCCTGTGACGATGAGTTTCAAGTTAATTCCTCTTTAAATCATTTTATCAAGGAGCAATCTAAAAATCCTATTTCTTTAAGAAATAGGATTTGCGTTTTACTGTTGCAAGAGAGGAGCAAGTTCTCCATCAAGATCAAGATCAACCAAATCATCGTAACCGCCCACATGTCGATCTCCAATAAAAATTTGGGGTACGGTACGCCGTCCAGTGATTTCAATCATTTTTGTCATTTCGGCAGGTGAGTCATCCACCAAAATCTTATCGACTTGCACTCCCTTTTTATTAAGCAAGTGTTCTGCTCTCATGCAATAAGGGCAAATTCTTGTACAATACATGCGGATATCTGGCATAAATACAATTTCCTACGCCTTTACCCACTGTGCAGCAGACTCAGTATTACCATTACCGCCATCAGTATAGCCCGCTTCGTAGGCTTCATTGACTAGTTGCTCTTCGCGTGCTGGGTTTTGCAAATAGCCCCCCATCCATCCTACTATATACTCACGATCTGCCTGCATTTTTTCCAATTCAGTGATTGTGTCATAATAGGTTTGGTTCATTGTTTATATCTCCTCAAAAGTTATGGTTAGAAAAAGTTTTAATATAAACTCGATCGAGTTAAGTGAGTGTAAATATTTTTTTTATTCTTTTATTATATAACATCCTTGTCGTTATTTTCGTTATTTGAGGGCAATAACCATGAAAACTTTCCAAGATTTAATTGCTGACACCTTAAAATCTGTCGATGAAGTCTTTCCGTGGGATTTACAAGACGTTATAACAAGCCAGCCACGCCCCTTATTACTTGATATACGTGAGCCTTATGAATTTGAGGCTCTACACATCGAAGGCTCTATCAATGTACCGCGTGGTATTTTAGAACCGGCTTGTGACTATGGCTATGATGAGACAAAGCCTGATCTCGTGAGAGCACGGGATAAAGATGTGGTTGTGATTTGTCGTTCTGGTTATCGTAGCGTTCTTGCGGCTTATACGATGCAATTGATGGGTTATCAGTCAGTGAAATCCTTAAAAATGGGCGTGAAAGGTTGGAATGATTATGAGTTGCCATTAAAAGATATTCGTGGGCAACTGGTAGATATTGATGAGGCTGATGCTGTATTGGCACCTCATGTGAGCCCTGAACAAATGCCGCCTAGCCATTAAGCCAGGAGTCCAAACTTTAGTTTGGACATCTTAATATAAAAAAATAATTATATAATAATATTATAAAGTATTGACATAGCATGGTTGTGGTCCTTAAAATGGGAAATACTTGACATTTTTATTAAGGTAAATAACCATGAAAACTTTCCAAGATTTAATAGCTGACACCCTGAAATCGGTTGATGAAGTCTTTCCCTGGGATTTACAAGAGGTTATGACAAACCCATCACGCCCTTTGCTCGTTGATATACGTGAGCCTTATGAATTTGAGGCACTACACATCGAAGGCTCTATGAATGTACCGCGTGGTGTTTTAGAACCGGCTTGTGACTATGGCTATGATGAGACAAAACCTGATCTCGTGAAAGCACGGGATAAAGATGTGGTTGTGATTTGTCGTTCTGGTCATCGTAGCGTTCTTGCGGCTTATACGATGCAACAGATGGGGTTTCGGTCAGTGAAATCCTTAAAAACGGGCGTGAAAGGTTGGAATGATTATGAGTTGCCTTTGAAAGATCGTCGTGGGCAACCCGTAGATGTTGATGAGGCTGATGCTGTATTGACACCTCATCTTAAACCTGAACAAATGCCGCCTAGCAAGCGAGTAGGATTTTAGGTGCGCCTCAATGCCATATCGTGTCGGGCAACCACAAGGGATTGCCTTCCTCGGCAAAAGAAATTTTATGATGTAGGGGCAATCCTTTATGGTTGCCCTTAATTTCATTGAAGGTATGCCTCCCGCCGCCGCCGCAATTCCTCCCCTATCGCTGCCCCCTGAAATCCATCCGCTAACACCGCTGCAACGTCCACCTGACAGGCAAGCTCAAAAGCACGGCGAAATCGCTCAGGATAAGGTTGATTGTTGCAGGCTTGAGCAGCTAATAAAAATTGTTCAAATCGCTGCGGGCGGCGGAAAGCATCTAAACTTTGTAAAGTGTTGAGCAAAGTTTCAGGCGACAATTCACGGTAGCAATGGCGATGATAACGTGCCACTAATACCGCTAAATCATGGTGCTGGCTGGGGACACGGTAGCGTTGACATAAAGCCTCTAAGCCTTCGATGCTATGGGTTAGCACGGCAAATAGCACTTGGCTATCACTCGTTATCTGTCGGGCTTGTTGCAAAGACTGCATGACTGTTCCGCCGACAGTAAAGAGGTGATCAATTTCAGGGAAAATCCGCGCCAATGCGCCACAATTTCGCAACACTTCAAAAAATATTTGAGGCTTTTGGGCATCCAAGGCACGCACCGTTTCTTGCCACACCCGCTCGGCGACTAAGGCATCGACTTCGCCATTGTTGACCATTTCAATCATCAAAGCTAAAGTTTCTTCCGCGACACGAAATCCAAAGCGGGCGGCAAAGCGTGCAAGGCGCAAAATGCGTACTGGATCCTCTACAAAGGCGGGAGAGACATGTCGCAAAATCCCTGCCCGCAAGTCGGCTAAGCCATTATAGGGATCAATCAATTGTCCATCGCTATCGAGCGCCATCGCGTTAATGGTCAAATCACGCCGCTGTAAATCTTCTTCTAAAGTGACATCGGGCGCAGCATAGACAGTAAAGCCAGTATAACCAGGCTTTGTTTTACGCTCTGTGCGTGCCAGTGCATATTCTTCATGCGTCTGTGGGTGCAAAAAAACGGGGAAATCACGCCCAACGGGCGTGTAACCGAGTTTTAAAAGCATTTCTGGCGTTGCGCCAACCACTACCCAGTCTTTATCTTTACTTGGATGAGATAGGTATTTGTCACGCACCGCGCCGCCTACTTGGTATATTTTCATTTTCGCTCTCAAAATACGATATTATATGTTTATTTTCTTCTGAAATTTTGCCCACATGTCTGTTTATACGCTTATTGAACGCCATCAACTGGAAGATTTTTTATGCCACTACGATTTAGGGACTTTAGTCTCTTATCAAGGTATTAATGCTGGCATAGAAAATACTAATTATTTTGTCACCACCACCGCTGGTGAATTTGTGTTGACCTTATTTGAACAACACAGCCATGAAGAACTTCCCTATTTTCTGGAATTAATGGCTTATCTTGCCGAGCATAACATTCCTAGTGCCCACCCGTTAGCCGATAAGGCGGGGCATTATTTGCGTGAACTTAATGGCAAACCTGCCGCTTTAGTTCAACGTCTGTGTGGTAAAGATGTTGAAGTGCCAAACCTTGCACAATGTCATGCCATAGGCCGTACATTAGGGCATTTGCATGTCATTAGTCCAGATTTTCCCCATCACCGCGCCAATGGGCGTGGCTCTGATTGGTGGAAAGTCACCGCAGAACGGGTATTGCCCTTGATGGCTGCCGATGATGCGGCACTGCTAAAAGCCGAGTTGCGTTTTCAGGCTAATTATGAAAATCTGGACTTACCGCGAGGGGTGATTCATGCGGATTTATTCCGCGATAATGCCCTATTTAACGGCGACAAGTTGTGTGGCATTATTGATTTTTATTATGCCTGCAATGATGTCTTGCTTTATGATATTGCTATCACGATGAATGATTGGTGTAGTTTGCCCAATGGTCATTTAGATGATAAACGGGTAAATGCCATATTTGAGGGTTATTACGAAAATCGCACACTGACACCGCTTGAAAATGAAACTTGGCGGGTGATGTTACGGGCGGCGGCACTACGGTTTTGGTTGTCGCGTTTACAAGATTTCCATTTTCCACGCCCCGGCGAAATAACGCATATTAAAAATCCTGATGTTTTTCGCAATATTTTACAGGGGCACACTAATTAATAATTATAATTATATATATAGGAGTCCAAGATTTATCTTGGAACTGAAATGACATTTCAAGCATTAATTCTCGCCCTACAAGAATATTGGGCTAAACAAGGCTGCGTCTTGCAGCAACCTTATGATATGGAAGTCGGTGCCGGCACATTTCATCCGGCGACATTTTTACGGGCAATTGGTCCTGAGCATTGGCGTGCAGCTTATGTACAGCCATCCCGCCGCCCTACCGATGGACGTTATGGGGAAAATCCGAATCGCTTACAACATTATTATCAATATCAAGTGGTTATAAAACCATCGCCGCTGAATATTCAAGAGTTATATCTCGGCTCCTTAAAAATGCTCGGCATCGATCCGCTGGTGCATGATATCCGTTTTGTGGAAGATAATTGGGAGTCTCCGACTCTTGGTGCATGGGGATTGGGCTGGGAAGTGTGGCTCAATGGGATGGAAGTGACCCAATTTACCTATTTTCAACAAGTGGGCGGCTTAGAATGTAAGCCGGTGACGGGGGAAATCACTTACGGCTTGGAACGCATTGCGATGTATTTGCAAGGCGTAGAAAGTGTATATGATTTAGTGTGGACAGAAGGTGTCACTTATGGCGATGTTTTTCATCAAAATGAAGTGGAAATGTCAGCCTATAATTTTGAACATGCCCCAGTCGATGAATTATTTCACTTATTTGATGTTTATGAAAAAGAAAGCCAATCATTGATTGAAAAAGGGTTAGCATTGCCGGCTTATGAGCTGATGCTTAAAACGTCTCATACATTTAATTTACTCGATGCCCGTCATGCTATTTCTGTTACGGAGCGACAACGTTATATTTTGCGAGTGCGGACACTGGCGCGTGGTGTGGCACAAGCTTATTATGAGCGCCGTGAATCTTTGAATTTTCCGATGTCCCCCCAACCCAGTAGCGAGCCTCTCCCCTTTGAAAAAGGAGAGTTAAAGGAAGATAGTTTTGAATCCCGTGATTTATTAATAGAAATTGGTACAGAAGAATTGCCCCCTAAAGCTTTGCAAGGCTTATCTGAAGCCTTTTCTTCGGGGCTTTGTCGCGGACTTGAGCAAAAACAAATCAGTTATAGGGTTGCGACACCTTTTGCGACGCCGCGCCGCTTAGCGGTAATCATCAAAGGGGTGGCGACTATGCAGGCTGATCGTCAAATCGAAAGACGTGGTCCTGCTCTCGTTGCCGCTTTTGATAAAAACGGGCAACCGACTAAAGCGGCTTTAGGATTTGCACGATCCTGCGGCGTGGAAGTGGCTAACTTGGAGCAACAAAAAACTAAAAAAGGTGCGTGGTTGTATCATCGCAGTACGCAGCCTGGGCAAGCCACTGCCACTTTGATACCTGAGATCATTGAAGCGGCTTTAGCCGGCTTGCCTATCCCTAAACGGATGCGTTGGAGCGATTTACCTTTTGAATTTGTGCGCCCGGTACATTGGATCGTTATTTTATTCGGAGATCAGGTGATTGATACCCAAATCTTTGGCGTGCGTAGTGGGCGCGAGACGCGGGGGCATCGTTTTCATCATCCTGAGCCGATTAGCTTAGCTCAAGCGAGCGACTATAGCAAACGGTTAGAAAAACAAGGTCATGTTATTGCTGCTTTTGCTGTGCGTCATGAGCATATCAAAGTCTTGGTTGAGAGCGCCGCAGAAGAGATAGGCGGTGAGGCGGTGATTGAGGATGCGCTATTAAATGAAGTCACCAGTTTGGTAGAATGGCCTGTGGCGGTAACGGGTAGCTATGATGAAAAATTTCTTGATGTCCCACCCGAGGCGCTGATTGCTACTCTGAAAAACCATCAAAAATGTTTTCATGTGGTCAATCAAGCGGGCAAATTATTGCCGCGTTTTATCACCGTGAGCAATATTGAGAGTCGTCAACCAGAGGTGGTACGGGCAGGCAATGAGCGGGTGATTCGTCCTCGTTTGAGCGATGCCGCTTTTTTCTGGGAACAGGATCGTAAAAAATCCTTGGAGAGTCGTTTAGAGCAATTAAAAACGGTCATTTTCCAAAAGAAGTTAGGCAGCTTATATGATAAATCCCAGCGAATTGCTAAATTGTCTGGTTTCATTGCTAAACAATTGGGGGCAGATGAATCTCAAGGTGTCCGCGCAGGGCAATTATCGAAGTGCGATTTGATGACAGATATGGTTGGCGAATTTCCCGAATTACAGGGCATCATGGGTGAATATTATGCTGATAATAAGGAGATAGGAATCGCCTTGCGTGAGCAATATATGCCCCGTTTTGGGGGCGATGCGCTGCCAAGTAGTCCATTGGGGCAAGCTTTAGCCATTGCTGATAAATTGGATACTTTAGTCGGCATTTTTGGCATTGGGCAAGCGCCGACGGGTGATAAGGACCCTTATGGCTTACGTCGCGCTGCCATAGGTGTTTTGCGGATTATGATTGAACAATGCCCTTTGCCTTTAAATATATATAAATTATTGGAAGAGGCACAGGCGGCGTACCCTTTGCTCAACGCGCAAACGAATAAGCAAGTGTTTGATTTTACATTAGAGCGTTTAAGGGGATATTATCAGGAACAAGGTATCAATCTTGATAGTATTGAGGCTGTATTAGTGTGCCGCCCAACTTCTCCCTTAGATACCGATCGACGGATTCGTGGCATAGAAGCTTTCCGAGCGTTGCCGGCGGCGATGAGTTTAGCCAGTGCCAATAAACGTATCCATAATATTTTAAAAAAAGCTAAGGAGTCTTTTCCATCTGAGCCTGATCCAAGTGCGTTTAATCAGCCTGCTGAGAAGCTCTTGTATGATGAAATGGAAACTGTCAGCGAAAAAATGGTGCCGTTGCTAAAACAGGGAGACTATCAAACGGCTTTGCAACATTTGGCGAGTTTACGAGAAACGGTTGATAAGTTTTTTGATGAGGTGCTGGTGATGGACGAGGATATGAGGGTGCGTACTAACCGTTTGGCTTTTCTACAAAAGGTGCGCCATTTGTTTTTGCAGGTGGCTGATATTTCGCGCTTACAGGTGAAAAGTTAAGTTAAGGGCAACCACAAGGGATTGCCCCTACGTGCCATTTTTGTTTCCTCGGCAAAAGTTTTCGCGCAGCGAAAACTTTTGCCGAGGAAGGCAATCCTTTATGGTTGCCCTTAACGAAGGTGGCATTGAGGCGATAAATCCACCATACATTTATGAGGAAGTCAAATAATGCACGTTATAGCCTATCCTAAACTTAAAAAATTTGCCGAAAAATACCCATATACAAAAAATGCTTTAGATAGATGGTTTAAAACTCTAAGCAAAAATAATTATGAAAATTTTGATGATTTGCGTCGCACTTTTTCCAATAGTGTTGATCAAGTCGGAGAATGTGTCATTTTTAATATTGGGGGCAATAAAGTCAGATTAATTGTTAAAATTCTCTATAGCATAAAAACGGTATATATCAAATATGTACTAACACATGCAGAATATGATTTGGAAAAATGGAAAACAGAATGCAATAGATAGTTAAAGGTTTATTCACGCGATGTGCAACTTTTTTAAAATTATTTGCAGAGCAAAGCGTAAATATTGCACTTCGCATTTATTCACTGATGTTACGCACTCACCTTCCAAAAACGACAAACAAAAGTCAAAACCAGACCTGGCAGGTTAAAAACAAAACCTGCCAGGTCAAAATAAAAGTCAAATACAAACCTGGTTAAGCTTTTGACCTGCCAGGTTTTGTTTTAACCTGGCAGGTCTGGTTTTGACTTGGAATTTCAGTGCGTAACATCAGTTATTCATACGAATAAGTACCGAACCATGAATTTTAATGTATTTTGGAGTCCAAAGCTTTAGCTTTGGACTCCAAAATCTCCGATAATTTTCGCTGACTTCGTCTCATGGTTCAGTACTTATTTGAATTATATTATTTTAATATCGATTCTATACTAGACACCGTCATAAACTGAGTTTTTTTGGAATGAGGCACCAGAGGATAAATCTTGAACAATTTCAACAATATTTCTCCTCTGATCGATACGAAGTGAGCGAAGCTAAATGACAAAAGCTCAGTTTATGACGGTGCCAAGTAGATTTTAAGAGGATATCGTGATGATAGCTCAACCAGTTGACCACTTTGCTGATGTTTTTTTTGAAGTCACAAAAAAACCGTCTAACCCAAAAGTCATTAGCACCCTTTCTCATTTTTGGTCTGATGTATCGAGGGTATTGTCTGTTCCACATTCTGAAAAAGAATACCAACGCACTTTAACTTTATTTGAAAAATTAATTGATATAGTTGGTGACAATAAAACTCATCCATTATCTAGTTTAATGGAAACGCTATGTCTTTTAATTGAAAGCTATGAAACGAGGCATTATCCTAAGCCAGAAGTTTCAGGTAACGATGTTTTGCAATTTTTAATGGAACAAAACGCGCTGACTCCAAGCGACTTACCCGAAATAGGCAATATTGACGAGGTGTCAGAAATTATAAATGGTCAACGGGAGTTAAAGGCTCGACAAATCCGTGAGCTGAGCGAGCGTTTTCAGGTTTCTCCTGATGTTTTTTTATGATGCTACGATAAAAAATATGCCAAAATTAGTAATACTTGATAGAGATGGGGTGATAAACGAGGATTCTGATGAATACATCAAATCCTCCTGTGAATGGAAAGCGATACCGGGCAGCTTAGAAGCGATTGCTCGCCTCAACCAAGCTGGCTATCGGGTGGTGGTTGCCTCCAATCAATCTGGCTTGGCGCGTGGTTTATTTACTATAAATGAACTTCATCAAATCCATCAAAAAATGCACCAAGAATTGTCTGAAGTGGGTGGCACGATTGAAGCTATTTTCTTTTGTCCACACCGCCCTAATGACGATTGCCAATGTCGTAAACCACGTCCAGGCTTATTTCACGACATTGCCAAGCGTTTGGGTATTGCTTTAATCAATGTGCTGGCGGTGGGGGATTCGCTGCGTGATTTACAAGCGGCGAGTGCGGCGGGCGCAAATCCGATTTTAGTGCGGACAGGCAAGGGGCAGCGGACATTGAGTGGTAATATGGCAGGATTCGAGGATGTTCCTGTGTATGACGATTTGGCTGCTGTTGTTGATAATTTTTTGGAGTAACTGATAAAATGCTATTTTTACGTTCTCTCTTATTTTATATAGGCATATCACTGCCTCTTTTAATATTTGCTCCTTTAGGCGTATTGTTATTACCGTTACCGTTTAGACAACGTTACCGAGTGATGAATCAGTGGGCACACTTTGTGAACTGGTGGCTGGAAAAAACCTGCCAACTGAATTATCAAGTTGAAGGGCTCGAAAATATCCCCGCAACCCCCGCGATTCTGTTGAGTAAACACCAATCCGCATGGGAAACGATTATTTTTCAAGTCATTTTTCCAAGGCAGGTTTGGATCGTCAAACGTGAATTATTACGAATACCCTTTTTTGGTTGGGCGCTGGCCAGTCTGAAACCGATTGCCCTTGATCGTAAAAATCTTCGTCAATCTATGCGACAAATTGTTGAACAGGGAAAACAACGTTTGGCAGAAGGGAACTGGATAGTGATATTTCCAGAAGGAACGCGGGTAAAGGTGGGTGAAAAAAAACGGTATGGCGTAGGGGGGGCTATGTTAGCGGCGCAAAGTGGTTATCCGGTCGTACCAGTCGCTGTGAATTCTGGAGAATTCTGGCCGCCCAAAACTTTTATCAAACGACCGGGCACTATTAAGGTTGTTATTGGCCCTGTGATTGAGTCAACCGGTAAAACTTATAAAGAAATCAATGCGTTGACTGAAGAGTGGATAGAAGATATGGTGCTGAAAATTCAATCTTAACGACAGGGATTTGTTTTTAACAGGGATAAGTCAAAACCTAAGCAGAGCTGGAATTTTGTTTTGACTTATCCTTGCTAAGCGCAAATAAGAAACTAATGGATTATTTATGGCTTGCCCTCGTGACTGACAGCATTTCAACTTTATCATAAACATCGGACACTGCAAGAGAACATTGGATGGAAGGTAATTCTATCGTATCTTGTAAATCATTTGTCTCTGACAACAGCCATTGCTGATTTGCCTGCCGTACATAGTGTTCAATATGGTATTTGTTTTGTGCAATCAAGATATACTCTTTCAGAGATTCAAGCGTGCGATACTGTTCAAACTTGGTGCCTCGATCATAATCGGCGGTGGAGGAGGAGAGGACCTCAATAATGACGGTTGGATTGAGCAAAGTATCTTTTTGGTCATCATCAAAGTGGCGTTGTTCGCATACTGCGACAATATCGGGATAAGTATATAAGCCGGTTGGATTTACCTTGACGCGCATATCATTAGCATATACCTTGCACGGACGCTTTTTGAATTGGGTGCCAATTTCAATCGTAAGGTTTGTCACAATCTGGTTATGGGCTTCGCTGGCACCAGTCATGGCGAAGATTTCACCGTCAAAATATTCGCTTTTATATTCGGCTTGGCGCTCTAGGCTCAAATAGTCTGAGGGCGTAATATAAGCAATTTGAGGTTGGGCGGACATGGTGTTTTACTCCTGCTCCGTAGTAATTTTTTATTGGGCGACGGGAGAAGGTGATGCCGGTGAGACGATTTGAACGTCCGACCTACCGCTTACGAGGCGGTTGCTCTACCAACTGAGCTACACCGGCATTGAGGGGCGCTATTCTACAATAATTTTTCACAAGATGCAAATAAAATTTTACTCTTTGTCACGTAGGTGATAAATCCCCTACTACGAATAGTCTCGACAGCCAAAAAAAATAGAATTTTATGGTTATTTTGCCAGAGCATTTTGAGGAGATTTAAAAAACCTTTTTCCAACCCGTTTAATATGATCGATCAAATCCTGATTATTTATCTGATGATATATAGAAAGATCAAATGTATAAGGTAACAGAAGATCATCAAGATTAAGGCTGATTTTATTAATCACTTTTAGGTTTATGTTTTTGCCTTTGAGTGTTAAATCAATATCGGAGCCAGGTTTATAGTTGCCCTTGGCACGAGAACCATACAAAATGACTTCTTGTACTTCTTCATATTCAGCAAATATGCTGTTTATTTTTTTGACAACTTCTTCTTTTAAACCGTATAACATTATTCTTATTCTGTCTCCTGAAAATGTTAGCTTTTAAGAACGCAAACTGTCTAATTTGGTTTCCAACTGCTTAAAAAGAAAATAATACACATTGATTATTGTTTCGCTTATCTCATCGGCAGTTTCCTCATTATAAGTGTGTGAAGTTTGATTTCTGCTTTTGAGCATAGACATCCAGTTTTCACCATCATCTATTAAATTTAATTGAAAGGCTTTTCTAAAAGTATCTCTTGATCCAAAAATATCAGTTTGTCCACTATACTCAAGAAAATCTTTTAAACTATTCCAAGCCAGCTCGTATGTATATTCAAAAGCTTTAATCAATCCTTGTTTTTCAAGTTCTGACAATTCAGCTTTATCAATAAATTTTTGTAATTGAGCCAACGCTTTTTTATAATTGGAAAAACGTTGCTCCCAACGTATATCTTGACTCATATCAGTTAACCATATTAATAAAAATATAATTATATCAAAAGTTCCTGCGTTAGTTGCGAAAATTTGAGGAGGGGTTCGCACTTGGCAGTGCCCGCGTCAGTAAATAAAATAACAGCCGTAAACTGGTATCGCTGCTAGTAGCCAGATTACTAACCAATATTGTCGCTTTGACAGTGCGCCGTGAAATTTTAACCTCTTGAGCCTTGCAAAAATCACGCCGCCTATTAATGCGCTGCAAAGTCAAAATCGCCATACCCAAAGCCCACAAACAAAAACGACGAATCCCTTTTTCAGAGGGCGGAATGAGCAGCGTATAACGCAAAGCATTTTGCAAATGAGAGTGGGCAATCCCAATCAACGCCCCCAATCCGTCGCCAAACGCAGGATCATATTGCCCTGGCGACAAATTTTTCAAATCAAATCCCACCTCTGCAAACACATCTCGCGGGAGCCAACAGACACCACGTTGATAATCTTCCCAAATATCTTTAATAATATTAGTCATTTGTAAGCCTTGCCCAAACGAAACCGCCAATGATTGTAATTTTATCTCATGTTGGGCAATCTCTGGCGAATAATCACAAAATAAATCCGTGAGCATTTCACCCACCACGCCTGCCACATGATAGCAATAGCGATCCATTTCCGATAAAGTTTTTAAGCCCTCAAGACTACTATTTTGTTGAAACTCCGCCATCCCTTTTGCCATGATACGCACACAGCGGTACAAACTGGCGCGTTGTCGCGGCGTAAAGCTATTATAAAGACGAATTACGCGGGGCATGTTGAAAATCAACTCTTTTTCCGCCACTAATGTACTATCCGAGAGCAAAGGAAATAAAGCTTGGCTCAATGGCTCAGGGCGCTCTTCTCCGGCGACTACTTTAATAAATGTTTGAGAAAATTGTCTTTTTTGAATAGGCGTTAAATTGGGATCATCCTCGATTGTGTCAGCGATACGGCATAATAAATATGCGTTACTGACTACTTTGTACAAACTTGGCGATAACTGTGGGATCGTCAGCGCAAAGGTGCGAGAAACACCTTTTAAAATATGGGATTGATAGAGTTCATCGCTCATGTTTACAATTTTTACTCCTCACTATCATAACTACAATTTTTATTGGTTGATTTTTTCAAAAAAAGACAACATAAATCAAACTCAACAGAAAAAATGATAACAATATCGTTTATCGCTTGTCGAATGAGGTATTAAAAAAATGGCACTCACCCTAACCGAAAAAGCCGCAAAACACGTCCAAAAAACCATCACCAATCGGGGCAAAGGCATTGGCTTACGCCTTGGTGTAAAAACAACAGGCTGCTCTGGCATGGCCTATGTCATGGAATTTGCTGATAAAATAGATGAACAAGATCAACTCTTTGAATCACAAGGCATTAAAATTGTTGTCGATCCCAAAAGCCTCATCTATATTGACGGTACCGAACTCGACTATGTGCGAGAAGGCTTAAACGAGGGTTTTCAATTCAATAATCCTAACATCAAAAACGAATGCGGTTGTGGCGAAAGCTTTAATGTATAACAATCATTTTGAAATATTTGAATTACCCGTATCTTTCGACCTCAATAAAGATACCCTTGCCCAACGTTATCGGGATTTACAACGCGCTGTACATCCCGACAAATACGCCAACGCGCCTGACAGAGAGCGCCGCTTAGCCATGCAAAAAACGGTGCAAATCAATGAGGCGTTTCAAACCCTGAAAAATCCCCTCACACGCGCCGCTTATTTGTTGCAATTGCAGGGCATAGATGAAAACGATGGCATCATGGATGGCGAATTTTTAATGACGCAAATGGATTTGCGCGAAGAACTCGCCGAGATCAAGCAAAACAGGCAAGCTATTGATGCCTTTTTAAATCGCATTGAAAAACAGATGCAAAGCTTGACTGACACATTAAGCCAACAATTTGCACAAGAAAATTGGCAAGCCGCTTTGAATTCTGTGCGTCAATTCCAATTTTTCACGCGCTTACATGAAGAAGCCTTGAGACTGGAAGAAGAACTTATTTAATATGGGGATTTTTTATGGCACTCTTGCAAATCAGCGAACCGGGGCAATCTGCTGCCCCACATCAACACAAACTCGCTGCTGGTATTGATTTAGGAACAACCAATTCTCTCGTTGCCACAGTACGCAGTGGATTGGCAGAAACCCTGCCCGATAAGGAAGGACAACATTTATTACCTTCAATCGTGCATTATGCTAAAGACGCTGCACCGCAAGTAGGTTATGCTGCTAAGGCGCAAGCTAATATCGATCCCCTCAATACCATTGCCTCCGTTAAACGCCTGATGGGGCGAGGACTTAAAGATGTCAAAACCACCGGCACACGCTTACCTTACGATTTTGTAGAAAATGAAGCGCAAGGAATGCCGATGATTCGCACCGTTGTCGGGGATCGCAGCCCCGTGCAAATTTCAGCCGATATTCTCAACACTCTCAAACAACGCGCTGAAGAAACCTTGGGTGGCGAATTAACCGGTGTCGTGATTACGGTGCCCGCTTATTTTGACGACGCACAACGCCAAGCGACTAAAGATGCAGCGACATTAGCGGGTTTAAACGTATTGCGCCTGCTCAATGAACCCACTGCGGCTGCTGTCGCTTATGGATTAGATAAAGGCGCAGAAGGCGTTCATGCCATCTACGATTTAGGCGGTGGCACCTTTGATATTTCTATTTTGCGTTTACAACGCGGCGTGTTTGAAGTCATGGCGACGGCGGGAGATTCTGCCTTAGGTGGCGACGATTTTGATCGTGCCATTGCCCAATGGATCATGCAACAAGCGGGCATTGCTGACGATGCAGAACATAGCCATATTCGTGAATTATTGGATATTGCTCGCACCGCGAAAGAAACTTTGAGCACGAGTGAGACTGCACCATTAGAAATACGGCTTGAAGAGGGTAGCGTATGGCAAGGCGAATTAAGCAATGAACAATTCAATCAACTCATCGATCCTTTGATTCAAAAAACCATTGCTCCTTGTCGCCGTACACTACGGGATGCGGGATTATCCACTGATGACATCAATGAAGTGGTGATGGTTGGGGGCTCCACTCGAATGCCGCGAGTACGTGAAAAAATCGGCGAATTTTTCAAACGTACTCCCCATGTCGATATTGATCCCGACAAAGTTGTCGCAATAGGGGCAGCCATTCAGGCAGATATTTTAGCCGGCAATAAGCCTGACGATGATATGTTATTGTTAGATGTTATTCCCTTATCCTTGGGCATTGAAACCATGGGCGGATTAGTCGAAAAAATTATCCCCCGCAATACCACTATTCCTGTGGCACGAGGGCAAGATTTTACGACTTTTAAAGATGGACAAACGGCGATGGCTATCCATGTCGTACAAGGAGAACGTGAATTAGTCATGGATTGCCGCTCCTTAGCACGTTTTGAATTGCGTGGCATTCCGCCGATGGTTGCCGGGGCTGGGCGCATTCGTGTGACTTTTCAAGTCGATGCAGACGGCTTATTAAGCGTCTCTGCAAAAGAAGAAACCAGTGGTGTCCATAGCCAAATTACGGTTAAACCCTCTTATGGCTTACAAGACAGCGAAATTGAGCGCATGTTAAAAGAGTCGCTGGAACATGCACAAGAAGATGTCGCAACGCGCACTTTGCGTGAACAACAAGTGGAGGCTGATCGCGTTATCAATGCGCTACGTGCCGCCCTCAAAGCCGATGGGCAGGTTTTACTCAAACAACATGAATTTTTAGAAATTAATACTGCCCTAGAGGAATTGTTAAAAGTGGAACAAGGGAATGACGCAGGTGCCATTAAAAATGCGATTGAGCGAATAAACGACGTCACGCAAGAATTTGCGGCACGGCGTATGGATGCTAGCATTCATCAAGCCATGAAAGGACATCGCCTTAACGAATTTGCGGAGAATTAATAAAGAAATGCCTAAAGTGACTTTTTTAGCCCATGAGGAAATTTGCCCAGAAGGGGCAGTGATTGAGGTAGAATCGGGTATCAGTATTTGTGATGCTGCATTAAATAATGGGATTGAAATAGAACATGCTTGTGAAAAATCCTGTGCTTGTACGACTTGTCATGTGATTATTCAAAAAGGCTTTGACTCTTTAGAAGAAGCTGATGAAAAAGAAGAAGATTTACTTGATAAAGCTTGGGGTTTAGAGCCCGAATCGCGCTTGGCTTGTCAAGCAAAAGTGGCTGAGCAAGATTTGGTCATAGAGATTCCGAAATACACGATTAATATGGTTTCTGAAAATCATTAGGGGGGGGTGGGGTTATCATGAAATGGACAGATACGCAAGATATTGCGATTGAATTATATGAAAAATATCCTGATGTTGATCCACAGTATGTGAATTTTCCTGATATGCACAAATGGATTTTGGCACTTGAGGATTTTGATGACTCACCGCATCAGAGTGGCGAGAAAATTCTTGAGGCGATTCAGATGGCTTGGATTGATGAAGCTGGTTAAATTTCGAGGCTCGAAAAGAAGTTAAGGGCAACCACAAGGGATTGCCCCTACATTCATTCTTTTATTTATAGCATAAATAACTTTTTGACTTCTGTCGTTACCTCTTGCGTGGTTATTTTTGTTTCCACAAACTGTTCATATAGGATTCAATTATTAGGATAAATTTTATGAGAAGCAAACAAAGGGGCTTGACTCTTATTGAACTGATAATCGTTATTGGGATTATCAGTATTTTGGCTGGAGTAAGCATTATGACTTATAGCGATTACATTCAAAGAGCGAAAGTCTATGAGACCTTACTTTTGTTGTCAGCCTTGAAGACTCCCATTTTGGAATTTGCACGAGTCCAAAATGATGACGGAAATTGGCCTGCTGCACCCGCGAGTATTGGTGTCATAACAGAAGGTCAGTACACCACTAATATCACTATTGCCAAGCCTAAAATATGGGGTCAAGTAATCAGTTTGATGAGTGAAGGTTCAATTATACTTGTATATAATACAATAACCCATGTGTGGACTTGTACTCACAGCCCAAGCTTCCCGCTGAAGTATCTGCCTCACAGTTGCCAATAAATGCACGACGTAGTGCTGGACGCAATGCCATTAAGTTAAGCAAGTGTAGGGTGCGTCCTACGCACCGCTTATTATTTGACGGGATAAGTCAAAACACCAACTACAGGGATTTTTTTTTAGCAGGGATAAGTCAAAACACTTAACTACAGGGATTTTTTTTTAGCAAGTGTAGGGTGCGTCCTACGCACCCTCTTTGTTTTTATATTTAATGCCTTAATTTATAGAAATTTTCTGATTTTAGTCTCCTAAATCAGCTCAAACCTAAGTCAGGCTCGATTGGCACGTCAGTTTTCCAATTTGGCTCTCATCATCACCTCCTCCTAAAAGAAAATCAGCTCAAAAACACGCCAAGCCTGATTTTTAGTACATTATTCCATTTGAGTCCTGATTTTTAAAACGACTAAAAAACCGAGCCAGTTTATAAGGCTAATGGTAATTTTATTATTAAAATTAATGCGTTGGGGCAGGATACTCGTTTTGAGTATGATGCTGCGGATCGGTTGGCTCGTGTGACGGCGTATGCTTATGATGAAAATTGGCGGTTAATCAGTGTGTTGCGTCCTAATGGTACGGAGTTGAGCCGTAGCTATGATGATGCGGGGCAATTTTTGTCGAGCCAGTGGAAATGACATATTCTGCGGCTAATCGGTTGGCGACGTATAAAGGAGATGCGGTTAGTTTTGATGCGGATGGGAATATGACTTTTGGGCCACTTTCAGGCTCTATGACTAATTTTGGGTTTGATTCTCGGAATCGGTTAGTGAGTGCTGGGAGTAGCACTTATCAGTATGATGCGGAAAATCAGCGGATTGGGATTAATCAGACTCAGTTTGTGGTTAATTCTCAGCCGGCTTTGAGCCAAGTTTTGGTGAAGACTGAAGGTGATGGGAGCCAAACTTATTATGGTTTGGGGCTGATTGGGCAAGAGCAAAATGGTGAGTATTTGAGTCAAAACCCTTAACAAAATCGGTTTTGTTTTATCCCTGCTAATAACTAATCCCTGTAGTTAATGTTTTGACTTATCCTTTCGATAATGCAATCTTTGTTTGTAGTTATTGAGTGTTTTGACTTTAAATCCGTGTAATCTGTGTCATCCGTCAAATCCGTGATTCAATCTTAATTGTCTGAATCAGAATTTGCCTAATTTTAGAATTTTCAGAATAAAACATTTCATTCTACTAAGCACTTTTTCCGGCACGATATGGCATTGAGTTTTTAGAAGGGATAAGTCAAAACCCTTAACAAAATCGGTTTTGTTTTATCCCTGCTAATAACTAATCCCTGTAGTTAATGTTTTGACTTATCCTTTCGATAATGCAATCTTTGTTTGTAGTTATTGAGTGTTTTGACTTTAAATCCGTGTAATCTGTGTCATCCGTCAAATCCGTGATTCAAGGGTTTAGAGCCGACGAAATCACCAAAGGCTACCAAGACAGCTATGCCATCACCGTCGGGCTCCCCAAATCCGTCGATACTTTACTCGACTGGTAAAGACATAGGCACCATTTCTGGTAATGGCTCTCCATTGTCTAGTTCGGCGGCTGGTATTTCTTGAGCCGTGCTGTTGTTACTAACCTGCCCATCTATGTTCCCTGTCACCATGCTTTCGGCAATTTTATTATGAAACCTCGAATAATTTTTGATCTTGATGAAACACTAGGAACAGCATTAGTCAACAGTGACTCTATTGTTGGCTTTAATCTTAGACAAGGTTGCTTGGCTTTGTTGGAAAAACTTCAGCCAAAATATGACTTGATTTTGTGGACTGTCAGTAATAGAGCCTATCTAAATAAAATGCTTAAAGCTGAACTGGGTAAATTTTTTAAAGAAACCTATTCATGGGATGAAATTCAGCAAAATTGGAAAGACATCAGAATCATAAATGGCGACTATTTAATTGATGATTGTTCTTATTATAAAAAAATGGCTAATCAGATTGGATTAGGAGATCGATACATTATTGTTCCAGCCTATGGAGATGCACGAGATGAGATGGAACCCCTATTATGGATAAAAATAATAGAACAAATATTGTTAAGTACTGAACCATGAACGGAGATTTTGGAGTCCAAAGCTTTAGCTTTGGACGTCAATGCCATTAAATTAAGGGCAACCATAAAGGATTGCCCCTACAGGAGACGTGATTTTTCGTTTCCTCGGCAAAAGTTTTCGCGCAGCGAAAACTTTTGCCGAGGAAGGCAATCCCTTGTGGTTGCCCTTAATTTAATGCTATTAACTTTGGACGTGGGTTTCCAAACCGAAGGTGGACTCCATTAGAAATCCTGGATTTTTGACTTTTTTATCCTAATACAACAAAACCGACATCTTACCACGATAACGATTAACAAGCGCCCCCTCATGATCCAACAAACTAAACACAGCAAGTAAACCCTTACGCCCCGCATCATCCTCAAAACTTCGATCACGACGCATCAACTCCAACAAATGCTCCATCGCCGTCTCAAAATCACCTTCCAACACTTTTAACGCACTTAATTGATAACGTGCCATCAAATCATCAGGATTTTTTGCCAGCCTACTCTCTAAAGAGGGCGGCGCCTTGGCAGCAATCAAAGAAAAATTAAGCTGAGCCATTAATTTGCTCACTTCGGCATCCATTTGCACATTCGGAGGGAGATCATGGAGCAAATTTTGCGCCTCATCCAGTCTTTGACAATCAATCAATATTTTAGCCAAATCCAATAGCGTTGGATAATAATTTGGCGCCATCTCACGGGCTTGCTCTAATAAGCTAATCGCCTGCTCACTATCACCAGCAAGATGGGCAGCACTCGCTTGTTGCCGTAATTTATCCGCAGGGCGTTCACGATAACGATCTATCATCTCGCGCAACACCGTTTCCGACTGAACCCCCATCATTTCTTCCACGACGGCACCATGCCGAAATAATTTCAATGTGGGTATGCTGCGAATGCCATATTGAGCCGCCAACTCTTTTTGTTCATCGCTATTGACTTTAGCAAGAATAAATTGCCCTTCATATTCCTTTACCAATTTATCCAAAATAGGTAATAGCATCTTACAAGGGGCACACCATTCTGCCCAAAAATCAACCAGCACAGGCACTTCTTTGGATTTTTCTATGACTTGGGCGGTGAAATTTTGCGCGTCAGCAACTATAATATAAGGGCTCATTTTTTTACCTTTCATGTCAGAATTATGTCAATTCAGTTATATCTACGTCTTTTTTTTAATGCCAAAATACAAAAAGACAAGATTTTTTGGATGACTATGTTAAAATTTCTCTCGTCTCTCGTTCCCACGCTCTGCGTGGGAATGCATGCTGCACCGCTCTGCGGTGCGCGACGCGGAGCGTCGCTACAGGCATTCCCACGCAGAGCGTGGGAACGAGAAAAAAATTTCTCTCAGAAAAAATTCACCCAACTTTGGTAACTGATAACTAAAAAAAAACTTGAATACAAATTCTCATTCTGACAAAATCATCACCAGCGACTTTACCTTAGAGCCCTTGGATAACCAACGATTAGCCAATCTCTGTGGACAATTTGACCAACATTTGCGTCAACTGGAACAGCGGTTTAGCGTCGAAATCAATAACCGAGGGCATCAATTTCGCGTGATCGGACTCACCCATGCGGTGCAAAGCGTCACCAGCGTTCTCAATCAACTTTATTCTGCAACCACAGATGAAGCCTTAAATCCCGATAGTGTCCATTTAGTTTCTCAAGATGCCAATAGCCTTGATAAAGAAAACACTGAGGGAGTCCTTATTCGTACCCGTCGTGGTGTCGTTAAAGGGCGCAGCCCTAATCAACGCCAATATTTGAATAACATTCTCCACAATGACATTAATTTTGGCATAGGCGTTGCCGGCTCTGGAAAAACCTATTTAGCAGTGGCTTGCGCTGTCCAAGCCTTAGAACGCGAAGAAGTACGCCGTATCGTCCTAGTGCGCCCTGCCGTGGAAGCCGGTGAACGGCTCGGATTTTTACCTGGGGATTTAGCTCAAAAGATTGACCCCTATTTGCGCCCTTTATATGATGCCTTATATGAAATGTTAGGTTTTGAACGGGTAGCCAAATTGATCGAGCGCCATGTGATAGAAATCGCCCCTTTAGCCTACATGCGTGGTAGAACATTGAATCATGCCTTTATCATCCTTGATGAGGCACAAAATACGACTAATGATCAAATGAAAATGTTTTTAACCCGTATTGGTTTTGGCTCGACTGCTGTCGTGACGGGAGATGTGACTCAAATTGACTTGCCGCGTGAAAAACAATCTGGCTTACGTCATGTGACTGAAATATTGAAAGAGGTTGAAGGCGTGAGTTTTACATTTTTTGGTGCTAACGATGTGGTTCGACATCCTATTGTCGCGCGTATTATTCAGGCTTATGAACGTGCCGAGCCCCAAAAAATCGAGCCATCACAAAATGGGAAAGATAGATAATGATAGACGTGCAATACGCCAGTCAAGCACCTGATTTACCTCATAGAGCCCTATTAAGCACTTGGGTTAATAGTGCTTTAAAAAGTGAGGGTTCTCTTCCTAAACAAAAAAGTGAAATGACCATACGGATTGTGGATGAATCAGAAGCCAAACAATTAAATAAAAGGTGGCGACAACGCCCCTATCCGACTAACGTCTTATCTTTCCCCTTTGAATGTCCTCCAGGTATTGATATACCATTACTGGGGGACATTGTCATTTGTGCGCCCCTGGTTGCCCGCGAAGCGGCAGATCAACAAAAATCTCTACACGCCCACTGGGCACATCTCGTCATACATGGCACTTTACATTTGTTGGGCTATGATCATATTTCTGAACAAGAGGCACAACTAATGGAAAGCCTAGAAATTCAGATATTACACGAATTAGGTTATGCCAATCCTTACCAAATAGCATTATGATTTCAGTTCCTTACTCTCACCCACTTCCTATCATGTCTTGGTTTGATCGTATTAAACAACGCTTGTTTCACGAACCGCAGGACAAAGAACAACTGCTTACTCAGTTGCAGTGTGCTAAACAACGTGAAGTCCTCAGTGCTGAAACATTGGAAATGATTGAAGGCGTGTTAGAAGTCTCAAAAAAACATGTACGCGATGTGATGATTCCAAGGGCACAAATGGATGTTTTAGACTTACAGGCACCGCCAGAGGTTTTGGTGAAAGAAATTGTCAAAACGGGACATTCGCGTTTTCCCGTGATAGATGATAATCGTGATGATGTGCAAGGTATTTTTTTAGCCAAAGACTTATTGGATTATTATGCCAAGGGCAATGGTCAGGAATTTAACATGCGTGATATGATGCGCCCTGCCGTGTTTATTCCTGAAAGCAAACGCCTAAATGTGCTATTGCGCGAATTTCGCACCAGTCGCAACCACATGGCGATTGTTGTTGATGAATATGGCGGAGTAGCCGGTTTAGTCACGATTGAAGATGTGATCGAAGAAATTGTAGGAGAGATTGATGATGAATATGATATTGATGATGAAATATTCATAAAAGCCACGAACAATGGCTTGTACACAGTACAGGCACTGACACCCATCGCTGAATTTAATGATTATTTTAAAACACAATTGAGTGATGAAGAATTTGACACCATTGGCGGTTTAGTGACACAAGCTTTTGGACATTTGCCTAAACGGGGTGAAAGTATAGAATTTGAGGGTTTTCATTTTGAAGTGATGCGTGCTGACAAACGGCGCATTCAATGGTTGCGTATTAAATTTCTTTCAAGGCAGAGTTCTTCCTAAAAAAAAAAAATCTCCTTAGGTGAAAAATCCTATGTCTTTAAGAAAATCAAACTATGAAACAATTAAACTTACGAGGTGGTATAGGCGATCTACTTGCCTTATTCGCGGGCACCAGTCTGCCTTTATCATTTGCACCTTATGGATTATTCCCTTTTGCGGTATTATCACCTGCCCTATTGTTTTATCTTTGGCAAAATATTTCACATCGACGCGCCTTTTGGCGTGGATTCCTTTATGGCGTGGGACTATTTGGTGTCGGCGTCTCATGGGTACATATTAGTTTTTACCAATTTGGAGGACTGCCACTATTAGGTGCCATTTTTTTGACAGCCGTTTTTGTCTTGGCGATGGCACTTTATCCCGCTTTATTGGGCGGCTTATTGACACGCTTTTTTCCCAAAAATACGCCCACGAAATTATTATTAATATTGCCAGCGGCTTGGACATTGATCGAATGGTTGCGAGGATGGCTTTTCACCGGCTTTCCTTGGTTAAGTCTCGGATATAGCCAAATTGATTCTCCGCTCAATGGATTTGCACCGGTGCTGGGAGTCTATGGAGTCAGTTGGATAACCGTATTTAGTGCAGCCCTTCTCGTTTATGGTTTTTATCTTAAAAAGAAACTGGCTCTGCCGATATTCATCCTTATATGGGGTGGAGGCTGGTTATTGAATGGCGTTTCATGGACGACGCCTGTGGATAAACCCTTGCAGATAGCCTTAGTACAAGGCAATGTACCACAAGAATTCAAATGGTTATCTAGCTATCAATTATCTACCATAGAACGCTATTTGGAATTAAGCCAAGTCGAGGCAGATATTATTATTTGGCCAGAATCCGCTATTCCCTTGTTTTTACAGGAAATACGCCAATATCTGCCCGATTTTTTTAACAAATTGGCCAAACAGCGTATAACTTATGGTAGCGAATTTTTAATCGGCATTCCTGTGATGACGAAAAATGGTGCATACTTTAACAGTGTGGTGAGTATAGGCACTCAACCGGGTTATTACAATAAACACCATTTAGTGCCCTTTGGAGAATATATACCCTTGCAGTCTCTCCTTGGAGAGTTTTTAAAATTGCTTGACGTGCCCATGTCAGACTTTTCGTCAGGGAAGGCTCAACAAGACAATCTTTATAGTGCGGGGCAAGCGATAGGGGTTTCCATTTGTTATGAAGATGCCTTTGGGGCATTAATACGCAATAGTTTACCCAGCGCGAGACTGTTAGTGAATGTGAGCAATGATGCTTGGTTTGGAGATTCGATTGCGCCGCATCAACATTTAGAAATTGCCCGTATGCGAGCCTTGGAAAGTGGACGCTATTTGCTCCGTGCTACGAATACGGGCATTTCAGCGGTGATTGATAATAAAGGTCAAATCACTTCGCTCGCGCCGCAATTTGAAATTATGACTTTAATTGCGAGCGCCCAAGCTTACGAAGGGGCAACGCCTTATGTCCGTTTTGGTAATGCTTTGGTTGTGGGGCTGTTATTCGTGTGTCTATTGTTGGGGGGGTTAGGTATAAATATTGATGATTCGACGCAGAGCGTATTCAGGATGAAAAAGTAAGTCTAGTACAACGGATTAGGGGAATAAACGGATTTAATCCGTCGTGCATTCCCAAAACATAAGGGCTATATTTCTTATTTTTCTCGTTCCGTTGCGGAACAACGGAACGAGAAAACCACGTTGAACTACAACCAAATCACTTCAATCCTCTTCCCCTTTTCCTCCACCCACTCGCGTTTCCCCACCTCATCCAAATTCTCAACAGCCTGACGACTAAAAATCACCAACCAGCCACTCTCTAAACTCAGCCGCTGCAAATACTCAACGAGCTGCTCTTTACCCTTGACTAAAGCTTTTTTACTCTTTAATTTTAATTCAAATGCAAAGCGTTCTCCTGCAAACTCAATATACAAATCCAAACGTCCCAATCCCGCCGCATATTCTCGACTAACCCGCCCACCACCATTGACTATCCGTTGCAACCATGCCATAAATAACAAATGATGCGCCGCCTCAGTGTAAGTTCGGCGTTTAGTCACCAAATCACTGTGTTCCTTATAAAATTCAATATAAGTCTCCAAAACTTTATCAATGTCCAATTTACCATCAGCTTTGACATACCATTGTGGATCAATACCCAGCATATTTTGTCTATATGCGGTTAATTCCCTTGGGATAATTTCACGGTAAATGGGATTGGCAATTTCTAAGCCATAAGTACCAACACGTACCAAACCTAAATCAATTAAATATTGCTGATCTTCACTTAAATGGGTGTGACTTGGCTCGAAGTTGGCACTCTCATCTTCACCAATCAAAATCGACTCAATAATCCGTGCCACTCTCGGCTCGGTCAACTTATCCGCCAATTGATCTAAATGCACATCACGTCGTGCAATCAAAATCTCCGTTGCTTGTTCGACATCTGCCTTATTAACGGTTTGTGTCCAAACAATCGCGTGTTCATCAAAACACAATTCCCGCCCTAAAGCATTGACTAACCAAGGTTGTCCCGCCGTCAACTCAAAAATCCGTTGCAAAGCCGGGGGCGTGAATTTTTGATTGGTGGCTTTAGTATGTGCTGCATATAAATCTTTGATTTGTTCCAAACTAAAATCATTCAAACGAATAGACTTGTCCTTAATATTGAAGGCCGAACCGCCCACGATATGACGTTTTGAGGCATCTGAATAAATTCGATAATCGCGAATATCACGTAAACCGATCAAACATAAAGCATGAGGGAAAGCTTTGGGGCGTTGTGTATAACCGCTGCGTAATTGACGTAGAACTGAAATCAAACCATCTCCAATCAAGGCATCTACTTCATCCATAAACACGACCAAGGGTTTGGGCAATTGAAGACACCAGCTAGACAAAAAATGGCTTATTCCCCCTTGCATGGAGCGAATTTGAAAACAGTCTTCTTGGGGTCTTAAACTTTTTTCCAAATAAATCCTCGCCTTGTTTTCAAATTCACTGACGATTAATTCATTCACGGCTTCAATATCATTACGCAGTGGTTGAGCCGCTTCAACATTCACATACAAAGCAATATACTTACCTTCCTCATTTAAATGCTCCATCAATTGCAACATCAGCGTCGTTTTACCCGTTTGGCGGGGGGCATGTAGGATAAAATAACGTTTATTGTCGATCAGTTTTTTTAGGCTGTCAAAACGAGGCGTTATTGACACCATATAATGATCGGAAGGAATACAGGGTCCAGCAGTGTTAAATGATTTCTGCATAGCGTTTCCTTTTTGAGTTGTGAATGATTGAGCATTTTAACACAAAAAATGACCAATACGAGTCAGATCAAGATATTGATCAATAGTATCAGCTAACCGATCCAAATCGGACTCACGTAAAGCATGATAATCTGGCGTTGTTGGACGTTCCAACCCAGCCCAACGTAATAAAGCATTACACGCCGTAGGAGATTCAAATATACCATGCAAATAAGTCCCCAAAATTTGATTATCAGTAGAACGCGCCCCATCCGTATAATCCTCAAATTCTATTAAAGGATTACTCAAACCCTTTCCCTGACTCACGCCCGCATGAATTTCATAACCGCTCACAACCGCATTATCTAAAGTTAAATGACCAGAAACATTACGCAACGTTTTTTCGGGTGCTAAAGTCGTTTTTATATCCAATAATCCTAAACCTGCCATGCCTTCCCCTTCCAAACCTAAAGGATCATCAATACAGAGCCCTAACATTTGAAAACCACCACAAATACCCAATAAACGCCCACCATAACGCAAATGCCGCAAAATCACGGATTCCCACCCTTCACGACGCAACGCCCTCAAATCAGCACAAACCGACTTAGAGCCGGGCAGAATAATGAGATCAGCAGATGGCGGCGTTTCATGTAAACCAATAAATTGTAGATTGACTTGTGGATGTAAACGTAAAGGATCAAAATCAGTATGGTTGCTGATTCTAGGCAAAACAGGCACAATCACCTGCAAAGTCTCAAGCGTTTTATCGACTTGTTGAGTCGTAATTGCATCTTCAGCTTCTAAATGTAAACCATGTAAATAAGGCAATACGCCCAATACCGGTTTACCCGTTTCTTTTTCGAGCCAATCTAGCCCAGATTGTAACAAAGCAATATCACCCCGAAAACGATTGATAACAAAACCAATAATGCGTTCTTGTTCACTGCTTGACAGTAATGCCAGTGTCCCAATTAAATGGGCAAATACGCCACCCCGATCAATATCCGCCACTAAAATGACGGGACAATCAACCGCTTCAGCAAATCCCATATTAGCAATATCGTTTTCACGTAAATTAATTTCGGCTGGACTGCCAGCACCTTCAACCAAAATAGTCGTATAGCTTTCGCATAAACGGGCATAAGAATCAAGCACGGCCTTTTTTGCCACAGACTTATAATCATGAAACCGACAAGCATCCATACTCTCTATCGCATAACCTTGAATAATCACTTGAGCGCCGGTATCCGTATTAGGCTTAAGTAAGACAGGATTCATATCATGACTGGACAGAATACCACAGGCTTGAGCTTGTACAGCCTGTGCGCGACCAATTTCACCACCATCAGCCGCGACAGCACTATTTAATGCCATATTTTGCGGTTTAAAAGGGGCAACTTTTATTCCACGGCGAGCAAAGGAACGACATAATCCGGCAACTAAGGTACTTTTACCAGCGTCTGAAGTCGTACCTTGAATCATTAATGTATTGGTTTGCATGTACACAACCCCCTATCTAATCTATCCCATTCATCTTTTCTAGGCAAACCAAAACGTAGGCTTTGAGGTTGTTTAAATAAACGGACTAAAATGCCTTGACGTGCTAAAGTCTCTTGTATGATTGAAGCCTCTGAAGTACGCACCCATTGAAATAAAGCCGTTCCACCGTCTGGCTCAAGTCCGTGTTGAGACAATAAATGAGATAAACGCACACTGGCTTGCTTTAGTTGGAGGCGAGTGAATTGTTGCCAGTTTTTATCAATTAAGGCTTGTTTAGCAATCTCGCGTGATGGTCCACTCAATGTCCAAGGACCTAAATATTCACGTAATCTATCTAAGATTTTCATTTCTGCGGCGGCAAAACCGACTCTGGCGCCGGCTAATCCAAAGAATTTTCCCAATGAACGTAGGACAATTAATCCGGGCAATGGACTATAAGGCATTAAACTATTATTGGGCGTTGCATCCATAAAAGCTTCATCAACAATTAACCATCCACCTCTACGACTCAATGCCTGCCGCCACTCTAATAAAATTTCTGTTGAATAACATTGCCCCGTCGGATTATTTGGATTGATAACAATTAATACATCAATAGCACTAAGATTATCATGGGGTAGAATTTGATGTCCAGCTTGCTGCCAAGCGTAGGCATGTTCGGCATAAGCAATATCAGGGACTCCAACTCGACAGGTGGGACGTAACTTTGGTAAGGCTTGAATAATGGCTTGCGAGCCGGCACAGGGTAATAAATGTCGTGTCGCATAATAGGCTTGTGCGGCTTTTTCTAAGCCATCGTTTATTTCTGGTAATCTTGCCCAAGCGGTTGGAGAAAGGGAGGGTACTGACCATCCATTTGGATTAATGCCGGTTGACAAGTCTAGCCAATTATTTAATGGAATAGCATAACGTGTTGCTGCCGCGTGTAGTTGTCCACCATGTTCAAGCATGTCTCTATTCTCCTCACATCGTCCAAAATAAATTTTGGACTCCTAAATACATTCATTATCGGAGTCGGCCAGATTTATCTTGGACTGGGGCAACTATTCCACAATAGACGAGTCAGTGAATAAAAAGTCAAAACCAGACCTGGCAGGTCTGGTTTTGATTTTGATTTTTTATTGACGGACAAGTCTAATATTATTTTACAATAGTTTATAACAATTCGCTTGCTAAACAATCCTGTTTTATTGGGATTTAGTTTGACTTTTAATTTATAGTCTTTATTGAAGGTAAAGATAAATTGATTGTTACCCAAATACTCATGTCCATCTAGGTTCCAAGATGAATAATTCCACGGTATTAGACTCTTCTTTGCTATAAGCTTATAATCTTTATTTAATAGGATAAAGTCACATTGCTCTTCAAACGGACAATCGTATGAGGTAACCAGAAAATAATATTCATCGAACTGAAATTGCCTCTCAATGTAATAACCAGGAATTTTATGGTTCGTATATTCCCCATCCTTGAAAAGTTTTGAGATTTCTGGCCAATTTTCGTATGGTCCTTCATGTTTTTCAAGTGAGAACCCTTTAATTTCTAACATAGCTATAACCTCTTTTATCTAATGGTATTACATACCGTGAGGCTTTTGGCTGTCCGCTGCAAAATACGACTCCATAAATTTGGATAACTCAATATCGCCACACTGAGCTGACTTGCCAAGTTCATTAATGACATTTTGTTGATCTTGAGGGGAGCGATTTTGACTTAGCTTAAACTTTCCTTCAATTTTATGAATTTTGATCTCAAAACCAACAATCATTTTCAATAGCTTTTCTTTTTTCTCTTTTTTCTCTTCTGAAAGATTTAGTTTCCAAGAATTCTGGTTTTTTGACTCAAATTCATCAGTGAGTTTTACCAATATATCTTCTAATTCCGCTGAATCTTCGATAAGAGTGGGATTTCCGTGCAAATGAACCACTGCGTAATTCCAGGTAGGAACGCCTGAATTTGAATACCATGTTGGCGATATATACCCATGAGCACCATTGAAAACGACAAGAACAGATTCGCTTGAGATTAAAGAATGCCACTGTGGGTTTTCTTTCGCCATGTGAGCAATTAATTTTCCATGTGTTCCGAAACATGAGTCAAACAAAAATGGAAGATGGCTGACAAAAGGAGAGTTATCTTGCATCGTTATTAACATCCCGAACGGATTACTTTTAATCAAGCCCGTTATTCTTTCAAAATTTTCTTCTGTGAATTGTTCAGGTATATACATGTTTTGTTCTAAACCATCATTTCTTTATGGTTGCCCAAGTGCTTGGAGAAAGGGAAGGTAGCGGCCATCCAATTGGATTAATGCCGGTTGACAAGTCTAGCTAATAGCAGAAGGTGTTGCCGCCGCGTGTAGTTGGCCAGCACATTATGGCGACGTCTTTTTTTTCTTTTTTAACGCCCATTTGTTCGCAAAGTGTTCGGCATTTTCATAAACACATGGTTCATTCCTTTCTTCACGGACTTTTGCCAAAAAACCTTTGCATTTTGGGACGATATTCGTTAAAACTGAGAATAAATAATCATACGAAAGGTCTTCATCTAAAATGCCATGATACATTTTGATGCCTACCGTTTCAAGGTTTCTAAATATGTTTACCAACAGTTGATCGACCGCATTTCTGTCATTGCTGTCTAATCGCTTAATAACTTCATCATAGGTTTCCCCATTTTTAGTTAAAATTTTCCAATTATATTGTTCCTTGAGTTCGTCCAAGCATGAAGTGAATTTTCCAGATGTAAAATGCGTTAATGTTTCCTCAGCAACTTTTTTTCGATTCCACTGATCTTGTGAGTAAATTTGCTTTCCTAACAGGTATGCTGATATACCAACGATTAGCATCGAAATCGTATTAAGAATTAGTGTGATCTCTTGTATATATGGCATAATAATTCCCAAGTAAAATTATAAACATGCTGCTAACACAATAATAATAAGCAACCATAATACCAAAGCACGATGGATTAATGCAACGGCGCGTCCAATATCGTTGGCAGTCGGTGGATTGCCAGTTCCCAAAATCGGGCGGTTTTTGATT
This sequence comes from Thiotrichaceae bacterium, assembly GCA_026991885.1. GTDB lineage: Bacteria > Pseudomonadota > Gammaproteobacteria > Beggiatoales > Beggiatoaceae > Thiomargarita. The sequence goes on along the minus strand of JALXAQ010000201.1, from coordinate 6,619 downwards.
TGTCCGTGATAATACGCTGAGTCTCCTAAAATCACTTGCAATGCGCCAGCGCCGGCTGCCATGACGGGTCCAGCATTTGGACTGTACCAACTGGATGCTTGTTTATAGCAACTCTGTACCGCTGTGGCAAAATGTCCAACACAAGCATAACTTAATGCGGTTAATCGGGCGGGTATCAAATTCAAAGCATCGTCTAGCCGTGCCGCCGCCCAACCAAAGTGCTGAAAACGCGCATTGTGATAGCCCCATAAAGCATCTAAGGTGTTGGCTAAGCGATATAAGACTAATCCGGGTAATCCGGCTAGCAAATACCAGAATATGGCCGCAAAAATCGCATCGTTGCCATTTTCTAATACGGATTCAATCGTGGCGCGTGTCACGCCTTGGGCATCTAAGTTGTTAGTATCACGGCTCACGATAAGACTGACTTTTTGTCGCGCTTGTTCTAAATCATTTTGTCTTAGGGCTGTTTGCACTGCCCACGCATGTTCAGACAAACTACGCGGAGCAATGGCAAAATATAGTAACACGACGGCGATAATCCAAGTTTCAGACAGTAACCATGCAAATAATATAAAAGGTAATACCGCCAATATGACTGCCAGTATCCCTCGCCATCGCTCACCCGTATTTAAGCGTTGTTCTAAGCAATTTGCCCAATGCCCAAAACCGATTAATGGATGAAAACGACGCGGTTCTCCCAGTAGTGCATCTAGTATCACTGCCAAAATACAAATTAATCCGGTAGTCATAAAAAAACATTGCATGATTCAAAGTGCCTTTAGTGAGCGTAGTGTGCGTCCCACGCACAGTCTTGATGTCGCTCGATGGTGCGTAGGACGTACCCTACGCTTGCTATACTCGTATTCTCATCTCAATGCAACACTATTAGAAATACCCGAAAGTCATGTTGTATTAATTTGCTTGCAACCAATTTTCTAGCATTAAATTAGGAACGCGGGAAAATTCGTTCACATTGGCGGTGACAATGGTTAAACCCAATAACTGTGCATGTGCTGCAATCAGTAAATCATTTGGGCCAATAGGCGTACCTAAACGTTCCAGATGGTTACGAATTTGTGCATAATGATCTTCTACTGGCTGTACTAATGGTAATATAGCTAATTGCTCCAAAATCTGAGATAGTTGTTTAGCCAATTTTGATGAACCACTTTTGGCAACACCAAAACGTAACTCACAGGCGACAATAATACTGGTACAAATTCTATGTTCCCCTACTTGTCTGATGTGTTGAGCAACAGTACCTTTGGGATGCCGAACCCTGATATTATCAAGTGGTAATAAGTTTTCATCAATATCTGGAAAAGGTGCATCAATATTATCTAATTTTGACAAAACATCTAATAAAGAAGATTGAACTCTTGTTTCCGTTGCAGAATTAGCTAAGAGTACAATAAGCTTAACATGATGACCATAAAATTCTTGGTATTGTTTAGGTAAACATATCTGACCCGTTTGATTAATATTGGTTTCTAATTCAATTGCATACATGATATCGACTTTGCTTATAAATCTTATGATAGAATATATCATAACAGTTTTATAGTGAAAGATAAGTGCATAATTCTTTTTATTTCGATTGTAGGCGTTTCGCCACTGCGTATCGTTGTATTCAATACTACTATGACTGATTTATCAGTCGCCATCGCTCACCCGTATTTAAGCGTTGTTCTAAGCAATTTGCCCAATGTCCAAATCCGACTATTGGATGAAAACGACGCGGTTCTCCCAGTAGTGCATCTAGTATCACTGCCAAAATACAAATTAATCCAGTACTCAAAGCTCAATACCCTTTTGTGCTTTAATACCCGCCTGAAAAGCATGTTTTACCACGTTCATTTCAGTGACAGTATCGGCGACATCAATCAAGGCTTGTGGTGCAGCCCGTCCAGTAATAACAACATGTTGTTGTGGTGGACGTTTGGCGAGGGTTTCCAATACTCGCTCAATCGGTAAATAACGGAGTTTCAGGACAATATTCAGTTCATCTAATAGTACCAATGCAATATCAGGATCATTTAATAAAGTTTCTGCTTGTGTCCATGTCACTTCTGCGGCAGCAATATCTTTGTCTTTATCTTGCGTTTCCCAAGTAAATCCGGTGCCCATGACATGGTATTGCACTTCTTCGGGAAAGCGGCGAAAAAAAGTTTCTTCTCCGGTGCTAAAACTGCCTTTGATAAATTGCACTATTCCAATTTTAAATCCATGTCCCAAGGCACGGGCAACCATGCCAAAGCCGGAACTTGATTTGCCTTTGCCATTACCAGTCAGGACTATAATGATGCCACGATCTTCAGTGGCACGCGCAACGGCAGCATCAACTACCGTTTTATGTCGTTGCATACGCCGACGATGGCGTTGTTTTTCTTCATTCATCACAATAAAACCATAGTCGTCCAGCCAATGAGTTATTTCATCACATCTGCATGATTACCGGATTTGTTTTGGTATCACATCCTTAGTAATCGTTGTGCCATCTGTTTTGTGAATAGTGATAGTATAACCAGCCTGCATGGCTTTGTAATGCTTGCCACGCACTCCATCTCTAAAATCATATTCGGCACGCATATTGACCTCCTCTATTTGTACCAAGTAAAAAAGTAATGCTGAAAAATGCAGCCAATCCCCAACGAGAATAAATCAATGACGGTGGCTTATTGCTGCTATATCAGTACACTTTCTTTGCTCTTTGATTATATCAGAAGCGAGTGGAGAGTTTTTTTCTACTCTAACGGGAGCAATATTCTCAAACAATGTCCTATCCCCAACTTGTAACCATTTTTGAGAAGTCAATTGATATAAATTCTTGACTTGTCTCATAAGACTATTCATAAAAACCCTTCCATTATTTGTAATAATTAGACTTGTCCCTTGTCCAAAATTTATTTTGGACTCCTAAATGACTTGTGTATAAGAGCGTGGGAGCTTAATGCGCCTTCAATTGCCACCCATTCAGCGAGTGTTTTAAAACCGTTTAACAGGGGTTTAAAACTTGAATCTACTTAACGTCATAGTTAATTGCCATGTTATTGATGAACCAGCATAAGGACCATTACTCTCTGAGACGGTCAATGGTATCACAACGTTTTTATATGTATTCAAATTAACTACTTTTGCTAAATTTATTATTTTCTTCGCAGAACTGTTATCATCATATGATGGGTCGTGATCGATTGCTTGAAATTCTAATTCAATCATTCTATGATTTAATTCAACAAATTTTGAAAGGTTGATTGAATAATTAATATTAATATCTCTATATTCAGATTTATTTTTAAACTTAGAGAAATTATGCCAAACATCTTTTCCATTGATTTTAAATCTAAATTCCCACTCGTTTCCTTGATTGCCCACCTCATTAATAAATTGTATTGAATTAAGCGTCAAAATTAATGGATCGTCATTTGCGAATGATGTATTCATTAATATTAATAAAAATATCGCAATTATTTTCATAGCCACAAGCTCAGTTATTTAACAACAGTTATTCAATAATAATTTGTTATGGATACCAGCTTCTATTAAGTCTGAATCAGAATTTGCATAAAATTGACAGAATAAACATAAGAGATAAAAATGTTTTATTCTGAAAATTCTAAAATTATGCAAATTCTGATTCAGACAATTAAGGTTTTCTATTAAAATTAATGCGCCTTCAATTCCCACCCATTCAGGCGTTGTACCCCAGCAATAATGGAATGTATCATTGCCGCTACTGTCACATATAAAGCCGTGCTACCCAGATAAGACGGATAATATTGGACCAAACGGCCTGCAAATTCACTGAAGCTAGGCTCAAATTTACCAGAAAAAAGGTAAAAACCACCACTGGAAAATAATTCACAACTGAATGTGCCCACGAGTACCGCTCCACCTAACAATAATAAATGACTGAAAGTCAAATCATGTTGTTTGGCATACCAACGTCCTGCCATCCATAATGAGGCATAAGCTGGTAATAACATGCCATAAGCCGGTGTGAAACAAGAGATATTCACGCCACTCATATATACTGAGAAATCAAGTGAAAAAGCAATGCCAAAAAATGCCGCCAATCCCCAACGAGATTGTATATAAACACCCGCTAAAAAAAACACCGCCCAACTTGCGCCGGGCAAATGATGTAAATCAGCAAAATGCTGACTGCGTGTCAGCACCAATAAAGTCGCCAATACGATTCCAATAATAAGTTGCATACGAGGTGATAAAGACATAAAGTCAAGTCTCCTTTATTAAGGTTGATAATGCAATGTGATAAAAAAATCGCGTCCAGCTTGGTTATAGAAAGCCGCCGTTTCATAATCTTTATCAAATAAATTGCTGATACGTGCTTGCACTTGCCAAGCTTTAGTTATTTGATAACCGGCACGTAAATCCATTGTTATGTAAGCATCCAATTCGCGCCTATTAGCGGCATCATCATAACGTTTTCCAACAGCCTGTAAGCTTGTACCAACACTGAATGGGTTAAGCTGACGATCTAAGCTAATATACAAGGCTTTTTTAGCACGACGCGGCAATACTTTGTCATTATCTTGATTACTTGGATCAAGTAAAGTCAGGTTAGCACTTATATCCCATTGAGCCAAGCGCGTCTCTAAAATGGCTTCTAAGCCACGAATCCGAGACGAATTAATATTCCCCGGTGCAAAAAGACTGGCATCATAAGCAATGAGATTGTCAATATCAGTTTGATAACTATTGATTGCCCAGCGTCCCCAACTTGTCGTTGCACTCAGTCCAATTTCAACGCTTTGAGATTTTTCAGGATTCAGATTGGGATTACCAAAATTAGGAAAATACAATTCATTGAAAGTAGGGGCTTTGAACGCTGTACCATAGCTGGCGGTGAATCGTAACTTGTTATCAAAAGTATATCCCCAAGCGAAACTGCCAGTCGTGTGCTTGCCAAATTGAGCATTATCGTCACTGCGGAGACTGACTTGTACATTTTGCTGAACAAAGTCGCCTAAATATTGCCCAAACACGCCTTTATTATCACGGGAAGTCACTGGATAAAGGGTTGTCCCGCTTACTTTATCATTTTGGTAGTCAATGCCTAATACCAGTAAATGGTTTTCGCCTACTGCCACATCATTTTGTAACCAAACACTATCCCGTTGCGTCTCAAACCGTGTGCTAAAAACCCCATCCTTAAAATTGTCTGATTCATCCCAGCTACGTCCGGCTTTCAGTGAGAGTGTCCAATTATCGGTCGGCAACAAACGGAAACCGGCCCCTAAAACTTGTTGCATGGATTCACTTTGGTTTTGAAAACTCCCATCAAAATCGCTTTCGCCTTCGCTGCGTAGCCAATGTATGTCAATTTCAGCGTGATTAGTAAAACGATAACCCGCACGTAGTTGTCCCGATAAATTTTGATAAGCATCATCATCAGGTTCGTCTGTAAAACAACCGCCCACATTGGGTTCACCCGTACAACTATTAAAACCTTCGGTATCCATCCCACTCAGGTTGGCACTAAACCAAGATTGATTGCTCCCGCCCGAAATGCCAAGCGTCGCTTGATAAGTGTTATCACTACCCGCGCCCACGCTAAAGTTAGGTTTGAGTTTCCCATCACCTTTGCGGGTAAATATTTGGATCACGCCACCAATGGCTTCGGAGCCATATAAACTAGAACGTGGACCACGTACAATTTCAATCCGTTCAATCTGGGTGATTGGGATATCTTGAAAAGCGGTGGTACCCAGCGTGGCACTGCCTACTTTAATCCCATCAATTAATACCAAGACATGATCAGATTCTGTGCCACGTAAAAATAGTGAAGTCGTTTTACCAAATCCACCGTTATTTGAGAGCGATAATCCGGGTACGCCACGTAATAATTCGGGTAGCGACTGGGCTTGGCTTTGGTTGATTTGTTGACGATCAATGATGGTTATTGATGCCAAAGATTCATCGGCGGTTTGTGCAACACGTTCAGCAGTCACGACGACTGTCGGTAATGTCGTATCGGCAGACGATAAGGTAGGAAAGGCAAACAGGGGGACTGTTGCCATGGTTGTTAAAAAACGGCATTGCATTATTGATTTATTTCTCCATACATGCACACCCGCATGTAGTAATTATTGATTGTGTATTTCAGGCCGGTCTCCGGACTTATGAGTAGGATAACTCTCCAAAAAACGATATGACCTTCCCAAGTTTTAAGGCTCAGTGGCTAAATAAATATATCGTTTTTACACTCATCTACCGTTGCGGGGGCAGTGTCGGCTTTGAACCGTCTTCCCGTTTAATCTCTTGGGCAGAGACACCTGATGCTAAAAAACAAAAATAATATACCTTAATTTCAGATTGAGAGCAAGTTTTCAGCATACCAATGTTTTATTAAATTTGTTTTAATATGTTGCTTAGAATCATTAAAGGTTATATTTTTTAGTCTCGATTTTCAAAACCGCTAAAAAAATCCCAAAGCCCAAATCTATTATTGGCTGTCGTTGAACTTCTACATTATTAGACTCGCACCTTTATTATCAAAACATTAACTACAGGGATTAGTTATTAGCAGGGATAAATCAAAACCGATTTTGTTAAGTAAGGCTAAAGGGTTTTGACTTATCCCTACTAAAAA
>JALXAQ010000200.1 GCA_026991885.1 Thiotrichaceae bacterium | reverse complement strand
AAAATTTTTCGCGCGCTAACACTTTTGCCTCGGAAGGCAATCCTTTATGGTTGCACGACACGATATGGCATTGATCCAGCGCTTGTCGGTTTTTTGTTTTTTAATCCGCGCAATCCGCGAAATCCGTCTAATCCGCGATTCAAGGTTTTTTTTTTTGCCACTTGCCCCCCCCCACTTAATCTGCTATCTTGCCACATTTTTTTATTTAATCATAATCATTATGACACGACTTATCTTTATTACAGGTGGCGTAGTCTCTTCACTTGGCAAAGGCATTGCCTCTGCCTCTTTAGGGGCTATCCTTGACGCCCGTCAACTCAAAGTCACTTTAATTAAATTAGATCCCTATATCAATCTTGATCCTGGCACAATGAGCCCATTTCAACACGGTGAAGTTTTTGTCACTGACGATGGCGCTGAAACTGATCTTGATTTAGGGCATTATGAACGCTTTGTGCGTACCACAATGGGGCAGGGTAATAATTTCACCACCGGGCGTATCTATGAAAACGTTATTCGCAAAGAGCGGCGTGGCGATTATTTAGGCGCTACTGTGCAAGTCATCCCCCATATTACTGATGAAATTAAACGATGTATCCTTGAGGCTGCCAATGGGGCTGATGTGGCGATGGTCGAAATTGGTGGCACTGTGGGGGATATTGAGTCCTTGCCCTTTTTAGAAGCCATTCGTCAACTCGGCGGCGAATTAGGGCGTGAGCGAGCCCTCTTTATTCATTTAACTTTAATACCTTATATTCCCACAAGTGGTGAACTTAAAAGCAAGCCCACTCAACATTCGGTTAAAGAATTGCGCTCTATCGGCATACAACCTGATATTTTAATTTGTCGTTCTAGCCAGCCTTTGCCCCTTGGTTTACGAGATAAAATTTCTTTATTTACCAGTGTCGATAAAGCTGCCGTGATTTCTATGCTAGATGCTGATTCGATTTATCGCATTCCTTCGCTATTGCATCAAGAGGGTTTGGATAAAATTGTTTGTGATAAATTCCAATTAAACACGCCACCAGCGGATTTGTCCGAATGGGAGAAAGTTTTATCAGCCATGGATAATTCTACCGCCAGTGTTAATGTGGCCATGGTCGGTAAATATACTGAATTAACAGATGCTTACAAGTCAATTAATGAGGCATTGATTCATGCGGGGATTCATACGCGCACTCAAGTCAATATTATTTATATTGATTCTGAAGCGCTTGAAACGCCAGAGTCTGGGTGTTTAAAAAACATTGATGCGATTTTAGTCCCCGGCGGTTTTGGTGAGCGCGGTATTGAGGGCAAAATTTGTGCTGCCCAATTTGCGCGAGAAAATAATGTCCCTTATTTAGGTATTTGTTTAGGGATGCAAGTTGCTGTCATAGACTTTGCCAGAGAAATTGGCTTAGAAAAGGCACACAGCACTGAATTTAACCCTAATACGCCTGCTCCCGTTATCGCTTTGATTAGTGAATGGACAACAGAGAGCGGCGACATAGAACAACGCGATGAAAATGCCGATAAAGGCGGTACAATGCGCTTAGGCGGGCAAAATTGTCATCTGATGATGGGGACAAAAACGTATGATTTGTATGGAAAAGAAATTATCCATGAGCGCCATCGCCATCGCTATGAGTTTAATAATAATTACATGGGGATGCTGCGACAAGCGGGATTAGTCTTTGCGGGCTTGTCGGCGGATGGCAATCTTGTCGAAGTGGTGGAAAATAGTCATCATCCTTGGTTTATCGGTTGTCAATTCCATCCTGAGTTTACTTCAACGCCACGCGATGGACATCCATTATTTTCTGGTTTTATTCGAGCGGCGCGTGCTTATGCGAAAGAAATGAAGCCTTGAAACTATGAATAGTAAAGCCCTTTACCTACGCCTATTAAGCTACGTCGCCCCCTATTGGCGCGTATTTGCCTTAGCCATTTTGGCGATAATCGTCATGGCAATGACTGATCCCATTTTGGCAGCCTTGATTCAACCATTATTGGATGGTGGCTTTGTCGATAAAGATCCCGTCATGATGAAATGGATGCCCATTTTTTTGATTATCTTATTTTCAATCAAAGGATTATCCCTGTTAGCCAGTAATGTCGGCATGACTTGGGTAGCATCGCGTTTAGTGATGGATTTGCGGGTGGCGATGTTTCGTAAAATTTTAACCTTGCCAACCCGTGAATTTGATAAAACGTCTTCTGGCGTATTGTTATCTAAAGTCACCTATGATGTCAATCGCGTCATGGCAGCCGCTACCGAGGCACTCATTATTTTGGTGCGCGACAGTTTAACGGTGATCGGCTTGTTGGCGTGGATGTTTTATCTTAATTGGATGCTCTCTTTAATTGTTTTTACTGTGCTGCCATTGACGATTGTAATTATTCGTCTAGTCAGCCGAAGGTTGCGGCGCATGAATACTTCTATGCAAGATGCTATGGGGTATATAACGCGAGTGCTTGAAGAGGCAATCGGGGGGCATAAATTGGTTAAAGTCTTTGGGGGGCATCGTTATGAGCAAAACCGTTTTCAGTTTGCCAGTAATCAGGTGCGACAATTAGAGGTTAAAACTAAAATCACTTCTGGTTTGAGTGTTTTTATTGTGCAAATACTCACCGCTTCTGCTTTGGGAGTCATTATTTATATTGCCGCCCAACAGTCAGCCGCAGATAATATCACTGTGGGTGGCTTTGTGTCGCTGTTTACAGCCATGGGTTTGCTGTTTAGCCCTATCAAGCGTTTGACTCAGGTGAATGATAAATTGCAACAAGGATTGGCGGCGGCGCAAAGTGTCTTTAATTTGATCGATCAAGCTTCAGAAATCTCTCCCCCTAAAGGAGATTTAGCACGTTTTTCAGGCAAATTGACTTTTCAACACCTTCATTTTGCCTACGAAGGACAAACCAGCCCCGCCCTGCAAGATATTTCTCTCACCATCATGCCCGGTGAAACCGTCGCCTTTGTCGGTGCATCGGGCAGTGGTAAAACCTCTTTAGCGAATTTAATTCCGCACTTTTATAGCGTCACTGAGGGACAATTGTTAGTTGATGATGTCAACATCAATGATTTACCCTTAGAAACGCTCCGCGCTAATATTGCTATTGTCAGTCAAGATGTGGTGTTGTTTAATGATAGTGTTGCTGCTAATATCGCCTATGGTGCGATGGCAGATGCACCGCGTGAGAAAATCATTGCGGCAGCTCAAGCGGCTTATGCTATGGAATTTATTGAACAAATGTCAGACGGTTTAGATACGCCCATTGGTGAAAGAGGCGTTAAATTGTCGGGTGGGCAGCGTCAACGTCTAGCCATCGCGAGGGCTTTGTTAAAAGATGCACCGATTCTGATTTTTGATGAAGCCACATCGGCTTTAGATACGCAGTCAGAGCATCAAGTGCAACAATCATTGGATAAACTTAAACAAGGGCGTACTATGTTAATTATTGCCCATCGTTTATCTACTATTGCTAAAGCTGATCGTATTGTCGTCATGGAAAAAGGGCGTATTGTCGAAATGGGTCAACATGCAGAATTGATTGAAAAACAAGGAATTTATGCAAAATTATATCAAGTGCAAACGACTGGATGATAGAGTACAACAAAGATGAATTGGGAAATCGAAAAAGCTCAACACATAGGAGGGCGAGAAGCTCAAGAAGATAGTGTGGCCATCTTTTCAAAAGAGAATAGCCATTTATTAGTCGTTGCCGATGGAATGGGAGGACATAAGGGAGGGGAGTTGGCATCAAAAACGGTTATAAAAGTTGCTAAATTATTATGGGAGCAAAAAACAGATGCTACACCGATAAAATTTTTGCAGCAAATTTGTGATCGGGCTCATGATAAGATTAATGAATTAGGAAAGAAACAGAATCTATCCCCTCATAGCACTTGTGTTTTATTATATATTCAGGGATCGCACGCATGGTGGGCACATCTTGGAGATAGTCGCTTATATCATTTTCGTCATAGAAAATTACGACAACGTACTAGAGATCATTCAGTCGTACAATTATTAGTCGATTTGGGGCGCGTTAAG
>JALXAQ010000199.1 GCA_026991885.1 Thiotrichaceae bacterium | reverse complement strand
GTGTCGTTCGTTACCTATGGACACGCAACACTCGATACAGGTGGGTGGTTAGCCCTTACCTGACCGGGACTTTCACCCAGCAAGAAATGCCAAGCTTCGCTTGGCGCACGCACCCTACGCTTGCTGTCAACTCATTGGATGGCAAATGATTAATGAGTGCTCTTACATCATCGCCCAAAATAAATTTTGGACTCCTGTGTAGGGTGCGTCCTACGCACCGATTGTATAGTTCCGATTAGGACGGTGCGTGGGACGCACCCTACGCTTCAATGCCATTAAGTTAAGGGCAACCACAAGGGATTGCCCCTACGGAGGACCGCATTTTATAATCCTTTATGGTTGCCCTTAACTTAATGGCATTGACCCTACGCTTGCTAGTTTTTATTTTGAATTTTAGGCCTTCGGATAGAAATCCGATTTTTTTTTTTAATCGGATTTCTTTAATTCGATGATCGTCTTACAACACCTCAACTAAGCTCTCAACTAATCTATCTATTTGTGCCTGTTGATGCAATGCCGACAAAGTAATCCTTAAACGTGCTGTCCCTTGTGGCACAGTTGGGGGACGTATTGCCGTCACAATAATCCCACGCTCATATAAGGCGCGATTGACAGCTAAGGCTTTTTCAGTTTCGCCTAAAATAATCGGTTGTATCGGTGTGAAGGATTCCATTAATGGGATTTGTCGTTTGGCAGCAGCAGTGCGAAAGTAGGCGATAAGTTCATGCAAATGTTGCCGTCGCCAGGTTTCTTTTTCGGCAATGACTAAACTTGTCCGCACCGCTTCTGCCAGTACTGGCGGTAGTGCCGTGGTGTAAATATAACTCCGTGCCGATTGTATCAAAGCTTCAATCAGTAATTGGCTCCCCGCTACAAAGGCACCAAATACGCCAAAAGCTTTGCCTAATGTGCCCATTAACACGGGTACGTCATCTTCCCCCAAGTCATACATTTCCAAGGAGCCACGCCCCGTTTTTCCTATCACGCCTAAGCCATGCGCGTCATCTACCATTACCCAGGCTTGATAAGTTTTTGCCAGTTGGACAATGTTAGCTAAGTCCGCCATATCTCCATCCATGCTAAATATGCCATCAGTGATAATTAATTTATGTTGCGCTTTAGAATTGGCTAGTAAATGCGCGAGGGCTTGCATATCGTTATGTGGATAACGGTGAATTTGTGCCCGTGATAGTAATGCACCATCGACGAGTGAGGCATGATTGAGTTTATCTAAAAAGATAGCATCATGTCGCTTGACTAAAGTCGTAATAGCACCAAGATTTGCCATGTAGCCGGTTGAAAATAATAAGGCACTCTCGCGCTTGGTGTAGGCGGCTAATTCTTTTTCAAGCGCATGATGTGCCTGTGTATGTCCAGTGACTAAATGCGACGCGCCACTGCCGACACCATATTTTCCTTGTTGCAAAAGTGCAGGATGATTGGCTAAGCCGAGATAATCATTGCTGCAAAAGCTTAAATAAGTTTGTCCATCTATCACTAAGCTTGGCGTTTGGGGGCTGTCGTGTGTCAGACGACTACGATAGAGGTTGGCTTGTTGGCGTTGTTCTAGGAGAGATTTGAGATAGGTGTGCATATAATCTAAATAGGAAGAAATTTCATGAATCAGTCGTGGTTTATCACGGGTACCGACACCGAAATCGGTAAAACCTGGTGTACTTTAGCAATAATCCAACATCTAAAAAATCAAGGATTACGGGTTGCCGGTATGAAACCGATTGCAGCGGGTTGTTACGAAACGCTTGCCGGTTTGAGAAATAGCGACGCTCAACAAATTTTAGAATTTAGTGGTTTGGATGTGCCTTATGATTGGATCAATCCTTATGCTTTTGCACCGCCCATCGCGCCCCATTTAGCGGCGGCTCAAATCGGACAATCCATTGAATTAAAAACTATTATCAAACAATATCAACGATTAGCAGCGCAAGTTGATAGTGTGGTGATAGAAGGGGTGGGCGGCTGGCGCGTGCCGATGAATGCGACACAAAGTTTAAAAGATATGGTGCTGGCGATGGATGTGCCCGTGATTTTGGTGGTTGGATTACGTTTGGGCTGTATTAATCATGCCTTGTTGAGTGCGGAGACGATTATAGCTGATGGCTGCACTTTGGGGGGCTGGATAGCGAATCCGATTGATTCTGATTTTGATGGACAAGCGTCTATTGATACCTTGTCTGAGCGTTTAGAAGTCCCTTTGTTGGCACAAATGCCTTTTTTGGACTCTCAGGATATTCCACAGCTCGCCCAAGCGATTTGCTTAATCAAATAAATGTTCAATTTCTTTTAAATGTTTTTCCAAAGAAAGTGATAACATGGAAGAGATGGTAAACAAAGTGGCTAAAACGTTTAAATTGGCATCTGCCTCACAAGCCGCACGAACGCGATCCGAAAAATGATAATTCAAAGTTTGTAGATCTTTAAAATGTTGTTTTAAGCCTTGAAACTCTAGATCGATTCTGCCACCTTTTTGATAGACATAATATTGGTGTAATAAATAGGAGGAAGTGACACGATATACGGTTTCATTGAGGGAGGCAAATGGTAAATGATAATAAGCCATACCACGCAAGGGGCGCAAAATGGGACATTTACTGGTTGCCATCACAAAACCAATCAAGGCTCTTAAACCGGTTTGTGCATCAGTATGTTTAAAATATTCTCTTTCAGGCGTTTTCACATGAATATCTGTCTCTTTACATGAGAGAACCTCAGCAAATTCTAAGACGATTTCATGGGCATCAATAGCGACGGGGCAATGTGAATATTCTTCAATTTTTAAGGGGCAATTGGGACACTGGTGAAAATCTAATTGAGTCCAAGTAGGATATAGATTTTTGTTTAAGATAGGCTGACGATTTCTCTCAAATTCCACTTTGTAGCGTAAATCCTTACCATCGTTCATGGTAAAGGTATATTCAATAAACATAATGAAACATCCGTGAAGTTATAGAGATTGGTACCGAGGGTCGGACTCGAACCGACACGGTGTCGCCACCACTGGATTTTGAATCCAGCGCGTCTACCAGTTTCGCCACCCCGGCTTTTTTTTGAGAGCACTTAAAGCAAAGCGGGGGGCATATTAACCTAAGTTTAAAATCATGTCAAGCCCTAAGTGTTCCAAGATAAATCTTGGACTCCAAAATACTGTCAATAAATATAATGCAACGTACTGATTTTTCATTTCATTTACCAAGTGATTTAATTGCCCAACATCCCTTAAAATCGCGCACTGATAGTCGTTTGTTAGTTATAACGTGTGGTGAATTTGAAGATCGTCATTTTGTCGATTTTCCAAGTCTATTAGCGCCCGGTGATTTATTGGTCTTTAATGATACCCGCGTTATGCCGGCACGCTTATTTGGACATAAAGCGTCTGGTGGTCAAATCGAAATTCTTGTTGAGCGGGTACTTGATGATAAGAGAGTGTTAGCACAAGTGCGTGCCAGCCGTTCACCTAAGAATGGTGCGCGAATATATCTTGACAATGATGTGAATCTCATTGTTTTGCGACGTGTAGAAAATTTTTTTGAACTACAATTTGAACGCCCTGTTTATGAAATATTGCAAGCCATTGGACATATCCCGTTGCCACCCTATATAGGGCGGGCGGATACGGCTATAGATAGTCGTCGTTATCAAACGGTCTATGCACAAGAAATCGGTGCGGTTGCGGCACCGACTGCGGGTTTACATTTTGATGAGGCTATGCTTGAACGTATTGAGGCGATGGGCGTGGAGAGTGCCTTTGTTACTTTACATGTCGGTGCTGGCACCTTTGCCCCTGTACGTGTTGATGATATTCGCCAACATACGATGCACTCAGAACGTTTGCACGTTTCGGCAGAAGTTTGTGAACAAGTCAAGGCTACCCGTGCCCGTGGTGGTCGCGTTATTGCTGTCGGCACAACCAGCGTGCGAGCCCTAGAAACGGCATCTGCTGAGGGTGTGATAAAACCTTATGAGGGCGAAACTCGCTTATTTATCACGCCTGGCTATCGCTTTGTCAGTGTTGATGCTTTGTTGACCAATTTTCATCTCCCTGAATCCACGCTGTTGATGCTCGTCTGTGCTTTTGCAGGACAATCCCTTGTCTTGGCAGCCTATCGACATGCCGTTGCTCAACAATATCGTTTTTTTAGTTATGGCGATGCTATGTTTATCAATCAGACTTCAACAAGCCATATTCGTTGAGCCAATCCAGTGTCTGGTTCACATCTTGGGGAATATCTGCTTGTTCTGCTGTCTTGCTAAATTGACTTTCAACGGCTGCAACCATTTGTTCAATCGTATGTGCTCCATCACATAATGACCATACTAAAGCAGCCGTCGGGTTTAAGACATACACTTTCTGCGTTGCCGAATCGTGCAACATTAATTCATCTTCTACCTGTATGGTACGCACATCTGTTCTTTTAACATAAGTCATTAATAATCTCCACTGTCTGATCTAACTTGCCGGGCGTTAATTGATAACATTTGACGGGTGCTAATATTTTAACAAGCGGCTGGATTAAGCCTGCCGCGCTGCCTTCGTCCTGAATTAATACTGAACGATAGCTGCCTAAAAAATACCGCAACAAGCTGATCGCGGCGGTTAGTTTAGGTATTTCTTGCAACTGTGGGCTCTTTTCATAAAAGCTTGGGGCAACGCCCGTTTCTTCAACATTCAACACTAAAACGCCGTGCTGTTCACAAGCATCATAAATCTTGTTGATATGCACCTCTTTAGCTTTGAATTCTGGAAATCCTTCTGTGGAGGGCGCTTTGAGTGGCTCAATCCCGTTCGCTTGTAAATCTGCCCACAATCTGTTGGGCAAAGAATCCAAGGTAATGTGACAAATTCTCTCATCCCCTTCATCCGGGCGCTGAATCATAATCAAATAATGCGGTTGACAGTTCTTACCCAATAATGTGGAATCTAAATGAATAGTCGTTCTGTCACTTTTTTGAAGTCCTATCTGATGAGAGGGCAATTCCCAGCCCAATTGCTGAAAAACACGGTGAGTGCCCGCCCGCACCCACAAAGAACGTGGATAAGGGGCTAATTCGCCATTGCTTAAATCCAAGGCTGCCGTTTCATCGGAAAGACATTGAAATCCTTGGCGCACTAAAGCTAACGTCAAGGTGGTTTTGCCACAACCGGAATCCGCTGCCACAATAATACCTTTTCCATTTCGAGACAAGGCGGCGGCATGAAAGAGTAAATGTGAGCGTATTTGTGCTAGCGTGTGGCGCAAGATAATGCCGTGCGCTAATGAAGTTAATAAACTGGGGGCTTCAACTATATAACAAAAATCTTTGGTGTGAATACCAGCACGTCCGCCCACTTCTGTTAATACATCATATCGTTCTGCATCACCATACTTATCCGTTACGGCGAAGCGCCGAAACATCACTTCCATCATTTTGAGGGTGTCTGCATGATCGGAACGCAATTCAATTTCTTGATCAAAAATACGGTATCTTTGTGTTTTCAATAGTTTACCTTTCTATTGTTCTACCTCTCGTTCCCTTAGCGAAGTGCTCATCGAGCCAACACTAAGTCTAGTACAACGGATTAGCGGAATAAACGGATTGAGTCGTGCCTTCCCAAAACTTACAGCTATTTGGATAATTTTTATAGATTAGGACTCAAAATTTACCGGCACCCAACAATCCGTTTATTCCCCTAATCCGTTGTACTAAATGGACTTGTGTCGGCTCGATGAGCGCAGATATACTCTATAGAATAGTGTTTGTGCAGGTGGTGAGTTTCAATAGGGAAAATGTGTAAAATCAGGAGTCCAAGATTTATCTTGGAAGGGGGAGATGAGTGGAGCGTAATCCACCATTTTAACTTTTGGTGGATTACTGAATGGCAACCAAAAATATTACCATCAATTCGATTCAATCTAATCAAATAAAATCTAATTAGGTGAGCAACCTAAAACGGCCACCGTTTTCAGCAGTTCTTCTTCCTTATACACTGTGATTGTCGGTGCTTGATAGGCAAGCTTTTCCGTCTTGCTGTCTTGGTGCTGAGATTGTTCTTGCATGATTAATTACTCCTCTTTATTCTGTGGTATAATGCCTTCACCAAATAAAAAAACACTTTGGTCAGAACCTGATACAACCGGTATAATTTTCAGTTCGACATCAGTTTCTGCCGGTACATGACGCAAAGTAAACTGCGGTGCGACGACTGTTTCAGTCTGTTGGACAGGCGGCGGTGTATCAACTGCCTTCAGTTCAAAATAAGGATATTTATGCTGATTCATGCCAAAAATGTCCACCTGCTGCGGCAATGCGGGCTAACAACTCATCTTTAGTCAATTCCCGCGTTATGTGGCAACGTTCAGAGCCAGCAAATTCACTTTGACCACTGACATTTAAAGTATTATACTGGCAATCTCCAGCACAATGCCATTTGGCAAAACACCCATTACAAAAATCCTGATGATCTATCGCAAAATTGCGGAGCTTATCAAGCGTGGGCATATCAAACACATAGCCTTTGCTTTGTGTATCAGGTTTTCCGTAAAAAAACACGTCAGCCAATTTATCCTCTTCGGAAAAACTGCTATAACAAGCAGACACATTGCCATCTGCTGACAGCGAAAACGCATCTTGCGTGATACCGCAAAAATGATTACTGCGCCTATCTAGGTTTGCTGGTGAATATTCTAATACCAAACCCTGTTTGGTCGCAATAGCCCGTGCGGCTCTATAGGCGTTGATAAATCGCGTTGTGTTCGCCGAAGGTGCATCTTGTCCCCGACCAATAAGATAAGCCGGTTCGATATGAATGCTTTGTGGCTTAAAGTGTTCACCAATAAAAGCGATTGCCTCTGGCAATTGTTCTAGAAACGCCTCAGTGGCTGTTAGTCTCAAAATATACGGATAATTGACGGCATCAAAGCGCCGCAATGTGTGCATCACGGCTTCACTGGAACCACGTCCGCCAGCGGTGAGACGCTGTTTATCCTGGATCGATGGTAAACCATCAAAAGAAATCATCACCTTATCCAGATTTGCGATCACCCAGTCAATTTTTTTATCATCTCGCAACACGCCATTGCTCGTCATGTTACCATTCACTCGCAAGCCAATGGCTTCTGCTTTTTGCTGGGCATAAGCAAAAGAGTCCGTTAAGACTGACCAATGAGCGGTTGGTTCTCCACCGCCATGATAAGCAACGTGTATCTCTTTCACACCCGGCTGACCGGCATATTTGGCAATAAAATTCTTTTTTGCAGCATTTGCCGCGATAAAGTCAATACCCCGTTTGGCCGTTTCCAACGACATAAATTTTGCTGCCGTTTCTCCCGCTGAGGCATAACAATAAGTACAGCGAAGATTACATGTCGTTGTGAGCAGCAGCGTAATCGCCGTTGGTAAGGGACTACCTGTCGCGCTGGTCACCGGTAGTGTTTCTGGACCACTGTCCACAATGGCTACCTGGCGCAAAAATTTTATGAACACACCTTCAGGATCAGCCTTTTTATCATAGCGGCCTTCCTTGAGTTCAGCCATAAAATTCACCAGACGAGCATTGGCGACAAACGCTGTTTTCTGCAAAGGCGCGTAAATCAAGTAACGACTTTCGCCCAACGGGATACTGAATTGACTACCCCTAATGGGAGACTGAAACTTTTTTTCGGCACATACATCTGATGGAATTGGACCTGGGGCTGACATAATATCTATCACCTTATGGTGGGATGTGCAACTCCCCGTAGATGATCATCAAACAATCTGCGGGGTTTTATATTATAATCCAGCTGGGCTAGAAACCTTACTCGCAGCTATTCGAATATAGCACAACCTCACCATTATCAGTTTCCAGTTCTCCATTTGTACCGAGAACGGCCATAGCACAAACATCAGCATCACCCGCAGCCGCTAAGCTTGCTTTATATGCAAAACCAGTACCCTGTGGAGCAACTTCTCCAAGAAGCGTACATCCTGCATCTGAGCAAGAGCCGACTAGGAAGCTAGCGATATCTTGTTCCAATGTCGTATTCCAGCTATAGTTCATCATACCGTCGGAGCAAGAACAATCAAAACCAGCTACCTCGACAGGTGTTTCTAACAAATCGAAGAAAATATCCAGATCATTCACAAAATTTGAAACAGTCAAGGTAATAGCAGTCACATTGCCCAAGCTGGCCGCTCCACCCGCTCCGATGCTATCTGGAGCACCTAATTGTTTAGACATTTGCTCCCAATTCCCAGTTCCGGCTACACTGAAATTGTATGCTGAGTAGTGACTGGCATCCGTGTACAGAGTCATCACTACTACGGAACCGCCGTGATCACCCTTAACCCCCATTTTCAACACGGTTCCAAGAGAAGCTGCTAAACTTGCACCACCCATTGTCAGAGCACAACCATCATTTGTATTGTCCCAGATGACCATAAGAGAAGCTTTTCCACCAAGCGTACCTACACTCAGCACACCCCCATTCACCTCCACAATCACTGGACCATTTATAGCGGTAACATTGATCTCTCTGAAATTACCAACCATGTTATTACCACCGTCTGGTGTAGCCTTACAAAGAGTATCACCATCATTGGGTAGTGTCTGGAGAGCAAAGCCATCATTGAAATTATCTATAACGACAGCAGAAACACTGGTAAATGCCAGTAGTGCTGCCGCACCGACTAAACCTAAAAATGACCTCCATCCTGAAGGACCAAATTCGATGTTTTTCATGTTAAACTCCTTTGGTTATGTTAAGGAACAACCCTATTTTCCCCTCGCTGAAGCTTAGGGATACTGCTTAATGGTTACTTGACGAATTAAAATTGACCTAGTGATACACTGAACCAGTGTACTATTAATAATCAAAAAAATCAAGTCAATTTCTAAAAATAATCTAAAAAGAAAAATCGTCAGTAACTCACTCTTCATATAAAAACATAATTCAAATCACAATGCAAGCTTTTTTTTTGATTGATTTAATTATTCCAACCGCAATGACAGACTTGGATCGCCAAATAGGGTAAACATTTCCACACTATCTTTGGCAAGACGGGCAGAAATTTTAGCGGCTGTGGTTAGGGGACCCAATTCCGTCTCTTTGTCTTGAAATAAACGCTTAAATAATTCCTCAGCAAGTTTATTATGTTCAAAGGTATAACCCAGTCCTGTGGCTGCAAAAACAGCGATAGCCCCTTTGTTATCGGCTTTGATAAAAGCTTCGGCAAGGCTTTCATTGTTACCCAACAAATCCGTTTTGTAATAGGCAAACCTACCGTTGAGACAGTTGAGTGCTACCACAAAGGTAAATTTGTCAGTGTTGTTTAAGGAGGTCACATCAGATGATTGAAAGATGAGTTCTCCCGCCCAGTTACTCGTGGCACCGTGACCTATGTAATTTGTGAGTAAATTGCCCGTATTCAATTCTTGAATCAGGTCTGGCTTGGCGGCTAAACCCTGTTCCGTGCTTGTATTACCAGCATATTGGTTTAGATCGAACAATTTAGTGTTATAGTCCACAAAATAGGTTTTTTCCATTAATTTAGTCGCTACCTCATCAAAATTTTCATTCGATCTCTCATTATCATCTGTCACAAAAAGGACATTGCGTTCCCAACCATCCAGTGGTGTTTGCGGATAAAGGGTCAATTTATTGACAACCGCATCCAATCCCGCTTGAGTTCTCACTGGAATACGCCCCAAATACATATCGGGCAGATGATCATCACCACTGATGCTAACAAACCAATTGTCAGTGGCAAGTGCTCCCGATTCGGATGTATAAAACAATTGGGTGGGCACGTAATTAATACCAAACCCTAAATCGTTCAAATAATCCTGGTTAGCATCACCGACTAAGGCGACATAAGCTGGACGGGGCTGTGTATAATTTTCGTAGGCATAAGTGAGAAAGTCTTTAATCGCCTGTGGTGAGGGCAAGCCATAATTAAATTCATCATAAATCTCCGAGATTGGTACTGCCATAACTTGCAAACCGCGTGCCGATACCAGTTTTTTGAAGGCATCTACGTTAAAACCATCATAATGAATAATGAAATAATCGGCTTGATTGCAAGCGGATTTAAGCCGGATCATGGGCACGTCAATGTCGATAGCCGTCGGTTGCAGTAAATTTTCTGCGCCAATGGTAAAGGCATAGAATGTTTTCTTGCCATCTAAGTTATCACTATACTGAACTTGATAACCCCCCTCACCGTCTGCTGACACTGTCGCACCCAGCAGTGGCACAATATCTAGTGGATTTGTGACATCCAATACAATCACACTTGGCTGTGTAAAGCCTTTGATAGTAAACTGTCTAGCACCCTCACCCACTGCCTCGAATGTCAAGTGATCCTCAACAGCAGTTGTTGAGGCTGTGTATTCGATTTCAAGCCAGTTGAGATACACTATGTCCACTGAGACATCAGGATTTTTGACTGAGACTAGGGTGAGGGTATTCTCACCTTGGTGCAAATTAGATTGTGGCGTGGTTATTTCTTGTAGAAATTCCACTTGACCATCCCATTCTTCATCAGAGATTTCAACATCATTGATCGAGACTTTGGTGTGGTGGTCGGGATTATGTCGAGAATCATCCGTTTTACCATGCATCATAAGGCGGATGGTCGCCTCTCCGCTGGATTGGATTGGCAGGGGTAAACTAAAAGTATTTTGACGCCCTTCGCCCCCTTTGACTTCAAACCAAAAAAGATGCTCTTTCTCTACCCCTTTTGGCCACTTCGCCGAATATATCTTATTTTCCTCAAGATGCACTGTCTGTTTAAAGGTGGTCAGTGGCGTATCATTAGCATTCGGTGTCGCCGTCCTGAAATTGAGTCTCGCGGCGCCGCCATCTAGTTTGAGAGAAAGCCAATAGATATTGCTGCGGGTATAGAGCGTTTTCGCAGCTTGGGCATAAAAAAACATCATATCACCTGGCCCAAAAACGCCATCTTCTTCGCCAGCAATAAAGATTGGCACGGGTTTGCCTTGATGGGTCATCTGAATCATGCGCGAATCTAATACAGAAACATCCAGTCCCAAAGCGAGAAAGTCGTCATAGCTAAGCGCATAAACACCGGTTTTGTCTATGGTGAGTTTTAAGGAGGGCGGCAGAGGGGATGGGCAATCTTCCCTTGTCGTCACCGTAGAGCGTAATACTCGGTTAGCACTTCTATCATTTAACAACAATTGTTGTAACATTCTGTCAAAGGCTGGCGAATCTTCTTCGACAACGCTTGGCATTTTAGAACGTGTGCTGTTATTGATAAAATTAACTTTGACGCGCACTCTTTTGTAAAGTTTAACCATTTTTTGAACGGGATTCAATTGCACACCAAAAAACTGTATTTGTGCCACTTGTTGTTCACGAATAGCACCCGTCATCGCAATTTTGACAGGGTTTGCCGGTTGAAAGCGATCAAGTTGAGACTGTTCGTCAGCGGGAGCCAGCAAAATGTTTGATAGTATTTTGCTTTCGCTCTCTACTATCTCTATTTCAATTTGGCTGTTGCGTGGCACGGCAATAAATGTGCCTTTAGTCGGTATTTGACCCTGCTCCATGCCAGGGATAGTTATTGTTTGGTAGGTATTGCCTGACAACTGTTTTTCAGAAATAACCGGCTCAGGTAGGCTGAGTTCCAAGAGAACTGATTGAGGGGTTTGCTCAAGTAGCCTAATTTCTGCTACGGAATCAGCATAACTTGGAAAAATAGGTAGATAAACTAAAATACACCAAAAAATATATTTTAATTTGATTATTTGGTGTGTATGATTCCACATTATCAATTTCCTCTGGATGTGATCTCCACTGATGGGGCAACCACAAGGGATTGCCCCTACATGCAAAGATTAGATTTGTCCGTGAATAAAAAGTCAAAACCAGACCTGGCAGGTTAAACCCAAACCTGCCAGGTCAAACCCATCAAAAGCCGTAGCAGTGTTGTGACTTTGACCTGGCAGGTTTTCTTTTCAACCTGCCAGGTCTGGTTTTGATTTTGATTTTTTATTGACGGACAAGTCTATTATTTATTAATTTGGGAATTGCCTTATTTTATTACATGTATGGTTACGTTTCCATCTATATCGATATCTGCGAGACCATACTCACAGTCCATACATGGGTCCTGTCCATAGGGAATAAAAGCCTGGTAAGTGGCACCACCTGGATTATCGGCCTCCATAAATCCACTCAAGGCTTCCCAATCACCATCATCACCACCAGCGACACGTTGCCCAACTACAAAGCCAGCGTTATTGAATTCCTCCAAAGTTTTCCACTTAAACATCAAGCCACCTGGTAATCCTGCAATGGAGGGGACGACTTGAACACTTTTCTCTCCGAGTGTGACCGATGTTTCGACAAGATCAAAATTTATACTCACCTTCCCACTAGGCAGCATAATTTTCATTTCAATAGCACCCACATTCGTAAAATCAACAGGCCCATCTGCACCCTCTCCCTGAGTAAATTGAAAATGCGGAATCACATAAGAAGTGATCTGGTCAGAGGTCACATCAAGCAGATAGTGTGACCAGTGAGTTGCATCCGTGTAGATGCGAATATCTATCTGGGTATCAGTCGTGTTAGTCGATGAAACCATAAGATGTAATTTAGGAGAAGGCGCACTATCCGGCAGGTTTATACCCTCCTTCAGATCTAGGCCTCCAAGGCCCGTAGGGTTTAGAACACACGGGTTAGTCTCGCTGCCATCAGCATCCACGCCATCCCACTGAAGGAGAATTCCCTCCGTTTGAGTCTCCTGCTCAATTATCAGCAGACCACCGAAAAAAGAGTCCATCGTCACTCTGCCATCAGCATTTAAAATAGACATGTCCCTTTGGGTGCCCATAATTTGACTGGTGGGATCCTGGCTTTGATTCGCCTCGGCACACAGAGACTGATCATTAGCTTCGACCCTTGTACCATCCTTAAAATTATCTAAGATGAGATTTGCAGAAACATTGACACTAAACAGCAGTGCCGCCGCCGCCACTAAACCACGAATAACGGGCCCCCCTCCTGGGCAATGCCCAACTAGGATGTTGTTTTTCATGTACTAGTTCTCCTTAAGTTAACATTAAAGTAGTGAGAAAATATCACCACAAGCCAAAATCGGTATTAAACCATAATTGAAAGACTAATGGCAACCTATTTAGGGTTTAGGAGTCCAACATTTACTCCTTTCCTATAAATTCAGTCTAACACAAAGATCTGTTGTATTCTTTCTTTTTTGCTTCCCAGAAATGGGAATACGCCCTTAAAGTAATAAATTAAAAGAAAAGCAAATTTTAGGCCATAATGTTTAATCTATATTATTTCAATCACATAAATAAAAACAGTTAAAATGTTTGATTTCAAAACGCTTATATAAATGCTTATTGATGATTAT
>JALXAQ010000198.1 GCA_026991885.1 Thiotrichaceae bacterium | reverse complement strand
AGCAGTTCCCAATAATATGAACTACGCTTAGCCAAACCAGCAAAATCCTTAGATAAAACTTCCGTTAGCTTTTGCCTTGTATAACCTTCTCGGTAATAATCTCCAAGTGCCATGGTTAATTTTTCGCTTGTGTAGGTATCCCATGAATTACCTATCCAATGTAAGTTGGCGGTTTTTAATACTTCAATAGCCTTTAAGTCGGCTTGATTTAACGAAATATCTAAACTCATAGATTTGCCAGCTTCAAGCAGTCCAGCGGTATAAAACGCCTCAGTAAGACTTGTTACAGGGCCATATAAAGCAGCCTTCATTGCATCTGCACCTACATAGCTTTGCAAAACTTGCAAAACTAAATCAGCATCAGATTGTGTAAACTTTCCAGACCCTAAATCATGCAAAGTATTCAAAGCATGGGCGATGGCGTTTCTCATTCCATCACTGAAGGCCCGCGTCATCGCCCCTTGTAATGTTTCATGCAAGGCATCAAATGCCTTTTCAGACTTATACAATCTCCTACGAATTAGGCGAAGATTGATAGCTTGTTTAATCGCGGTAAGCTCTATCTCTTTCACATTTACATGCCTCAATTGTTTTAAATTTATGTTCGCATTTTTTGCATTTTCTGTATCGAAGCACAAGCGAATCTATATTTTGAGTATTGTACACATGAGTATAATTATGTTTACATTTTGGACACTGCATCTTTCCTCCAAAAGGGAGTGCAAGGTAACCTTGCACTCCAAATAGTTTATTCTTTTAGTGCTATACCGCTATTAGCTGGCTTGATTCATTTCTTGTTCCGCTTTGACACGTTCATTTTGATAATCACCTAGTATTTCCAAGCTACTATCAATTTGTGAGCAATGCGTTAATTTTGGCATTTATTTATTTCCTCATGTTGTGATAATCACTGTGACAAGCATTGCAATGTGAGTTCAGACCACTTTTTAATGTACTTTCAACTGGAAAAAACTCTGTATCTGCTGGCCAATATTCCTTACACCTGGTGCATCTAAGTTCCAAACCCAAATCCGACAATTTATATTTCCTAGAGCGTAGCCCTGCACGTCTAAATTCATCAATTATTACTGGACAAAAAGGATGGACTTTGTTCTCATATTGCGTCTTTGGTCGAGATACTTTGTATTTTCTACCCCACTCGAATATAGTTGATTCCGCAACATTGAAAATTGCTGCTAAGTCTTTAGCCTTATAGCCTTTTTCGTACAACTCCATTGCAGTAAGCTTCTTGTTGATTGGAATTGTTTTGCGAGGTCTGATTATTCCTGCTTTATTTACCCATATAGCTACCATTCTGGCAGAATAGCTAATTGTTCTGGCTATTTGGGCTACTGACTCACCATTACTATATCGTCGCAAAACATCTAGTTTATCTTTTTCCGTCATAGACTCCTCCAAAGTCTAAGAAAATACCTTAATTAGCACTTAAATAGCTGGCAGCTGCTTCAACAACATCTTTTGTTATTTCTGAAAAGCCTTGTTGTTCCATCAGCAATTTGATTGCCTCAACTAGTTCGCGCCCCAAACGCCAATAGCCCTGCGATGCCTTGTAAAATGCGCGGAGGATACTAGCTTTATTACATTTGCCAAAATTCGGTTCTACGAAATATGCCGATATTCGCTTTAACCCATCTCCAGAGTTTGGAATAGGCTTGAACTCAACGTTCTTAGCACCAATGCGACTACTTAATTGAGCCAAAAGCACCTTGGTTTTCCTGTCGGAAAAGTTTTGCTTTAACAATTCTGTGCCAAATAAAATCACCGTTGCACCTGATTCGTCCGCCAAATAACGCAACGCTTCCAGGTGTTGCCAGCCTAAATGATTGGCCTCATCAATTAGAAATAATGCCCCGTCTACCTTAGCTCCGAGCCACCCCATGAGGTACCCGTAATTACAACTTTGTGGATTTGGATGACCACATTCACCAGCAAGTTGCACCAACATATCTTTTTTAGTCATGCCCTTGTAGGCACAAAGACGATTTCCACCTAAACTGTCAGCAATATAATGACTTGCAACGGTTTTACCTGTGCCAGGCGAACCAGTAATGCTTGCGACTCGGTTGAATGGGCGTTGCATTGTGTTTTGAACCATGTGCAAGGCTGCTTGCATATCTGCTGTTGGTACTATATCTAGGCTTTGGCCGCTTATGCGTAGTTGTTTATAATCAGGCATTTTTTTAATCTCTTTTTTAGGTTGTGGGGCTGCGTCTAGTTCATCTTCAGTGACATCCATAGTTGTGAGGACATCCATTAAGTAGGCGCGAGCTTCGCCTTTGTTTGTGCCGATACTTTCAGCTTCGATACCGTCACCCATGATTAACCATTCCTTATCTTTGCGGTCATAAACCACCTTGATTTCGTCATTACCGTATAAGGCACGGGCAAAACTTGTTAAAGTATTACCAGTTAAGCTGCTTGGTGGTTGGATTTTTGTTGTTCTTGGTGTATAATTCACGGCTTGGTTCATTTTAAAGCTCCTTTTTTGGAGTTATGATTGAAATGGATAACCGATGCGCCACATTGGTTATCCAACTTATTGTCATTCGTCTTCTATTATTTCCATATCCGCCGTTAGCGGGTCGGTTTGATTCCCATAGAGTGCTGGAACTTTTAGTTTTGGCACCTCTATTTTCCCTGACATTGCTTCTTCCAGTTTATTCTTAAGTGCTTGCACCTCCTCTGATATTTCGATATTACCCCTGCTTGGAATTTGTGGAGCGGCCTCTTGCTTGCTTGTCCAATCTTGTGCGATTTCGAGTAAATCCAATCGATCACAGTTCTCTTTTTGCTCACGAATTATCCTCGCTAATGCCTTCTTACGGCGTTGTTTTTCCTTAGCTCCAGTAGCATTTGGATCATAAAAATCGTATTGCTGATCTAAAACCGCGCAAATAGGTGGCTCGCCAGGTGGCATGATAAATACGAAACGCGGATCATGCCTTGGAACTATGATAGGCAAGCGAACACCTGTATATTCTAAAAGTGCATCGTGATAATACAGTTCACCTTGATGTCTGATGTAACCGGCGCATTTTGAACCGACTACCCGCGTGTCGCCTCGTTCTGAAAAAGCAATCATCAAACTCACTTCATCAATCTCATAACTACCCTGCCAACCCTTATCTATAAACATTTTCAGGATTCCGTTGGGACTTTGCCCGCCTAAAAAACCATCTTGCGGGGTGGCATGGTATGTACCCAACATTATGTTAATTGCATTATGAAATGCCTCTAAATCGCCTGGGAAAGTTTCAGGTTCTTTACCTACGTTGTGAGTCTTCTTATTCATGCGCTGCCCACCTGTATAACCAGGCAACATCGCAAAATATTTTCCTTCTAATAAGGAGAATAACCCTTCAATTGGTTTAGCTTGTGCTTGGTACGGCATAGCGCGAATTTCTGAAGGCATTTTTGTTGTTACATTCAACTGTTTTTGAATCAAATTACTCAGGTTTTGAATGGACTCGTAAATGGAATCTCCACTGTATTCACTACCATTATCAAGATATAAGGTAATTGGAATCCCCCAAGCTTTCGCCATTGACGCATAAGATTGAGCAACATCCATCCGATTTACTCCTTCATTTTTTTCACAAACTTTAATTGTGATCCAAAGCCTATTTGTCGCCACATCTTGCCAGGCAATCGCCTTGGGATATACGATGCTGCCATCAGTTCTACGAATTGATACATCTAGCGGATGCACGTCCCCAATCACAATATCCATAGGAAGCATATCAACACCAGCAATTGTCCTCGCCCTCAAAATTGTGGACTCATATTTATCGTGATGGAGTTTCGCATCGCTTTCTTGAATGTACGACATGATGTATTTTTTCTCCCTATCCACACGATCACGACTAACTGTGCAAACCTTTTTCAAAAAGTCTCCGTCTAATTTCTGACTAGAATCCAAACTTAATTGAGTCTGCTCCAGCAAAAATTGACTCGCAAAACGTTGGATCGTGATATAACCTGTTGCGCCACTTCGCCATAAGCTACGAATTCGATTAGTTAGATCATCACCAATTTCAACCCTTTTCGACTGAGGCATGATTGGATTAATG
>JALXAQ010000197.1 GCA_026991885.1 Thiotrichaceae bacterium | reverse complement strand
CTATATATATTATGTTCCAAATTGACATAAGCACCCTTTCAAAAATACAACACTGTTGTCGTAAAGCAACGTTTTATGCAGTTAAACAAAATCTTGTTAAAAACATTGCAAAAAGACATATAAAGCAGCCCGTTTTAATATAACATACTGTTTTTTTTATATATAAAATACAAGTATTAACGGAGTTTTAGTAAAGTTTTTCTCAAAAAATCAAAAAAAAATCGCCTGTTCAACGGAGATAATTTGTCAAATTTTACTATTATAGCTTGTAATCACAAAATAATGGTGTATATTAAAAAAAATTAACAAATTATCTGAGGACTTGTCCAATGATTGATACAGATGGTTATAGAATGAATGTGGGTATTATTCTGATAAATCCTGTGGGTCAAGTGTTGTGGGCAAAACGAATTAAACAAGACGCTTGGCAATTTCCACAAGGTGGTATTAAAGCACATGAAACGCCAAAACGGGCGATGTTTCGTGAACTGTATGAAGAATTAGGCTTAAGAAGTAAACAAGTAAAGGTCTTGGGAACGACTCAAGGATGGTTACGTTATCGTTTGCCTCATCATTTGATACGTTATTATCAACGACCTTTGTGCATCGGTCAAAAACAAGTATGGTATATGTTACGCATTTTAAGTAATGAAAATGATATCCAACTAAATAGTAGCGAGCATCCAGAATTTGATCAATGGCAATGGGTAGATTATTGGCATCCATTAAATGAGGTGGTTTACTTTAAGAAAAAAGTGTATGAACATGCACTGAAAGAACTTCACCCTTTACTGCCACGTCGCCCCAAAAGTCAAAAACGTCGGTTGACTTATAAATTGCAAACTGCCGCGAACCTCTAATCTAAATCGCCACCCAAAAATCCTATTTCTTCAAGAAATAGGATTTTTTGTTTGAAGATGATATTACGCTTTAAATAACTATTATGGTAAACTCAAAATATCCAGCGCAAAGTGATTTACCCGGCGACTTCGCCATTTGGATTTTCATTTTTGCCGAACTTTTAGTTTTCGGTATTTTTTTTATAGCTTATGCGTTTGCCCGTAGCTACAACGTTGAATTATTTAACGCCAGTCAATCTACCCTCACGCGAGAATTTGGTGCTATCAATACCGTCGTACTCATTACCAGCAGTTTTTTTGTGGTACGGGCTGTCGCGGCTATCAAAAATGACAGTTCACAAATCTGTGTCAACTGGCTCGGTGCCGCACTTTTTATGGGCTCGATCTTTTTAGTCATTAAAATGACTGAATTTTATGGAAAATTTTCGGAAGGTATTAACATGAGTACCAATACTTTTTATATGTTTTACCTCTCCTTGACGTTTTTTCATTTTATGCACGTTATTTTAGGGATGGTGATTTTAACCGCGATATTGCTTAAAGCACGGCAGGGTGGTTATAGTGCCAAAGATCATACTGGGGTTGAAACCGGCGCCTCTTATTGGCACATGGTTGATTTAGTTTGGATTATCCTTTTTCCTTTAATTTATATTATTCGCTAAATATATATATGTCCCAAATACGTCCTTGTACTTATGTCTGGTTGATACTCATTTTGCTCACCGTCTTTGCTTTTGTGGTTGGCAAACTGGAATTGGGCGGCATTACCATCGTTACTGTTGTCCTATTTAGCACCCTTATAAAAGGGCAAATGGTTGTAGACTACTTTATGGGCTTACGTCGTGTGCGCTGGAAATGGAAAATAATTATGTATAGTTGGTTGCTACTCGTCATGGGGCTAATTGGTTTTGCCTATTCCTTAGGACTCAAATAAAATGGACACTATAAAGCAGCCTTATTATAGACCCATCGGTAACGAAGTCACCCTATTTGAACAGGCCTACCGTCACCAACTACCCGTTTTAATTAAGGGACCAACGGGATGTGGCAAAACTCGTTTTGTCAGCTACATGGCGGCACAATTAGGTCGTCCTCTTTATACAGTGGCTTGCCATGATGATTTGACCGCCGCAGATTTAATCGGACGGCATCTGATTGGACATGAATCGACTTATTGGAGTGATGGACCATTAACCCGTGCCGTGCGTGAAGGGGCGATTTGTTATTTAGATGAAGTGGTTGAGGCGCGTAAAGATACCACCGTCGTTTTACACCCCCTCACTGATGATCGTCGCATTTTACCGATTGAGCGTACAAATGAGCGATTGCAAGCACCACCCGAATTTATGTTAGTCGTCTCCTATAATCCGGGCTACCAAAATTTGCTTAAAGGCATGAAGCCAAGTACTCGACAACGTTTTGTCGCCTTGCGTTTTAATTATCCTAGCCCCAGCGTCGAGCAAGAAATCCTCATTGGTGAGACTGATATAGATAAAAGCTTGGCACAACGCCTCGTTAATTTAACCAATGCCCTGCGTCAACTTAAAGAACATGACATAGAAGAGGCGGCTTCAACCCGTTTGCTGATTTATGCGGCTACCCTCATCAAACATGGTTTCGAGCCTGTGGATGCCTGTCGCGCCGCCCTCGTTGAGCCCTTGAGTGATGACATTGATACGGTGAATGCTTTAATGGAAGTTGTATTAGCCACTTTTGGAAAATGAATAGAAAATGGAAGAACACGTTGGTCAACTCTGGCACCGCCTCATCACACGCGCTGCGGCTACCCATTATCCGCCAGCGGCAGTTGAATTAACAGAAATCAGTAAAGCAGTCGGCGTATTATTTCGTGCGCTAGGTGGAGATGGCGGTTTGCGGGTAGAAGCGACTACGGCGACGGCGCACGGTGCGCGGCGTACTTGGTTGCAGCGTATCGCTGGGACTCATCAACAAGTCGAATTATGCTGGCGGGATGCGGAAATTTTGCGAATGCCAGCACGTATTGACTGGTTTCCAAAAAAAAACCTTAATCG
Source organism: Thiotrichaceae bacterium (assembly GCA_026991885.1). Lineage (GTDB taxonomy): Bacteria > Pseudomonadota > Gammaproteobacteria > Beggiatoales > Beggiatoaceae > Thiomargarita. The sequence goes on along the minus strand of JALXAQ010000197.1, from coordinate 10,522 downwards.
CGACTTATACTTATGGTTGGCAGCCCTAGCAGCGGGGAAAATTGACCATCGTTTAGCTTGGTTTGAATTAAATCAACAGCTTACAGTAAAAACGCTACTCAGTTTTCCTGGATTAAAACCCCGTTATCAGCGTCTTGTAGAGGCTTTACTCAAATTGCGTCCTGATTTGAGTCGTTTACCTGCTGATGAGGCGGCGGCTGAGCAGGCGATTCAACAAGCCTTGCGCGAGCCAGGTAGTGTTGCAAAATTACCCGCCGCGAAACGCCCATCTCAACCAGTACCTCTATGGCTCCATCCCTCGCCACCTATCAATACCAGCAGTTTAGTCACTGTCAGTGATGATGACGCAACGACCAAGCAATCAAGCAGCGAAACGGTCGATGACAAGCGTCGTCGCCGAGGGGAACGCACCGAAATGCCGGATGGTAATAAAGGTTTATTAGCCTTTCGCCTAGAAAGCCTGTTTACTATGGCAGACTACACCAAAGTCGATCGCTGCACCGATGATGAGGAAGATACTGAGGCGGCTAAAAAGGCCCTAGATGATATGGATAGGGTTAGTGTGGCACGGGATAACAAGCCAGCAAAGACTTCTCTGCGTTTTGATCTGGACTTGCCCGCGCCAGCCTATGATGATACGCCGTTGGGAGAGGGCATTTTGCTACCAGAATGGGACTATAAAATGCAACAATTGCGCCCGGATTATTGTTGTCTTCAACCCATGCTGGCGACTACCGCACAACCAGTGGCACTGCCCTCTAACTTAAAGCGTACCGCCCACCATTTGCGCCGCCAATTTGAGGCCTTAATCCAGAAAAGAATCTGGCATAAAGGACAACAAGAGGGTAGTGAAATAGATTTGGATGCTTATCTACTACACATTGCTGAACGCCACTCTGGGCGTGTGAGTGCTGAAAGGGGGCTCTATCGTGATTTTCGGGGAGGTAGTCGGGATTTAGCTTGTTTATTATTGGCTGATTTGTCTCTATCTACGGATGCGTGGGTTAATAATAAAGCACGGGTGATTGAAATCATTCGAGATAGTCTATTTCTCTTTGCTGAGAGCCTTGGTGCGACGGGTGATCAGTTTGCCATGTATGGGTTTTCATCCCGCCACCGCAGTCATGTCCGATTTCATACCATAAAAACCTTTGAACAAAGCTATGATGCGACAGTGCGTGGTCGTATTCAGGCGATTAAGCCGGGCTTTTATACTCGTATGGGGGCTGCTATCCGCCATGCCAGCACCTTATTGAGTCAACAAAAAGTTTCGCAACCTCTATTATTATTGCTGACAGACGGTAAGCCCAACGATTTAGACCAATATGAGGGGCGTTACGGGGTAGAGGATACACGCATGGCTTTACATGAAGCCCGCAAACTAGGGTTGCAACCGTTTTGCGTGACGATTGATGAAAAGGCGAGTGATTATCTGCCTCACATTTTTGGGACTAACAGTTATGTCGTCATCCGCAATCCCTCTGAATTACCAAGGGAATTGCCGCTGTTGTATGCGCGGTTGACGCAATAAAGCAGCCATTGCGGAATTATTGCTGATTTCATCAGTACTTACTTAGGAGTCAATTTTTTATATGTTAATAGATTTTCGTCTTGAATATTGGATAGAGGATGGTTGGTATGTAGGGCATCTTAAAGATGTGCCAGGTGTTTTTAGTCAAGGTGAAACCATCGAAGAATTACAGAAAAATATCAAAGATGCTTACTATATGATGAGAGACAGTGATGAAACAGATTCTCATAAACCCAATTCACATATAACAAAGATAGGTATTAATGTGTGAAACGAGGAAATTTTATTCGAGAGTTGGTTAATGCGGGTTGTTATCTCAAGCGACACGGAGGCAGACATGACATTTATGCTAATCCACATAATGGTAAACAAGCCCCTGTTCCCCGTCATCCAGAAATTAAAGAGATGTTGGTAAAAAAAATAAAAAGGCAATTGGGTATTTAGCCTGCTCAAGGGCATTAATATTATGAGACATACCCCTCCCTTATCATGGCGATAAGTAGCGGCTCAGGGAAGTTTAATTATCAGGGACTCTCATTTGGCACCAGACGACTTATGCGTCAAAAATGTATCTCTTTCAAGCCGCTTGTGCAATTAGTCGAGTTGGATTTAGGAAATTATCCTGATAAGTGATAGCCATGCCTAAACCAAATCGTTATCATCATACGCAGAAATAAACACTCTGTTTTATTCTCAATTGACTTAAGTCAAGGCAATCACCAACCTGACTATATGAATATATATACGGCGGAGAATTGATCATCTTTGATAGTAAGGAACGTGCATAAAACAACTAGGGCAACCATAAAGGATTGCCCCTACAATATCGTTTGTTTTTGTTTCCTCGGCAAAAGTTTTCGCTGCGCGAAAACTTTTGCCGAGGAAGGCAATCCCCTAGTGGTTGCCCTAAAGTTGACTAAGTTATTTTATGCGCGTTCCTAAGTATTTTAACTAGGAGAAAGCATTATCTTATGAAACTAACGCTACGAAATATATCCGGTACAGTTGCACTACTATCCTTAATGCTTGGTAGTGCCATTGCAGACGAGGCTAAGCAACAAGGGGAGCCACAATTTAAAGCTGGTGTAGTTGGAAAAAATTTTCCAATAGCACAAAATGCGGGGAAAAAATATGAAGGTGCTCCTAGTGCGGTAAAACCTGATGCCGTCAAAATGATTATCACTCCTGGAGCGCCTTCTATCTCAGAAACGGAATTTGAAAAGGCTAAGCAAATTTTCTTTGAACGTTGCGCTGGTTGTCACGGGGTGCTGCGTAAAGGGGCTACTGGTAAACCTTTAACGCCAGATATTACCCAACAAAGAGGTACTGCTTACCTCAAGGTGTTTCTCACTTATGGTTCCCCTGGAGGTATGCCGAACTTTGGGACATCAGGTGAACTAACCCCAGATGAAATTGATTTAATGGCGCGTTACATACAACATGAGCCACCCATACCGCCAGAGTACAGCATAAAGGACATGAAGGCCAATTGGGAAGTCATTGTCCCCCCCGAAAAGCGGCCTACCAAGAAGTTGAACGATTATAATATCGAAAACATCTTTTCTGTCACTTTACGTGATGCTGGTAAAGTTGCACTGATTGATGGTGACACTAAGAAGGTCATTAATATCGTCAAGACTGGCTACGCTGTGCATATTTCCCGTCCGTCAGCATCGGGGCGTTATCTCTATGTGATCGGGCGCGATGCCAAGATTAATCTCATTGATTTGTGGATGGAAAAACCAGATACGGTTGCTCATATTAAGGTTGGTTTAGAGGCACGCTCAGTAGAAACTTCTAAATACAAAGGCTGGGAAGATAAATATGCCATCGCTGGAACTTATTGGCCGCCCCAATTCGTCATTATGGATGGTAATACCTTGGAACCCTTAAAGATCGCCTCCACTCGCGGAATGACTGTAGATACTCAAGAATACCATCCCGAACCTCGCGTTGCCGCTATTGTCGCTTCTCATGAACATCCTGAATTTATCATCAATGTCAAAGAAACTGGCAAAATTTTACTGGTCAATTATGAAGATTTAACCAGTTTGAAAATTACCAGCATCGATGCCGCCCGCTTTCTACATGATGGTGGTTGGAATTCGACACAACGCTATTTCATGTCAGCTGCCAATAAATCCAACAAAATCGCCGTCATTGACTCCAAAGAAGATAAGCTTGCTGCTTTGATTGAGGTGGGTAAAATTCCTCATCCAGGACGTGGTGCTAATTTTATTGATCCTAAGTATGGACCTGTTTGGGCTACTAGCCATTTAGGTGATAATAATATTGCACTCATCGGCACTGATCCTGTTAATCATCCTAAATCGGCTTGGAAAGTGGTACGGATGCTGAAAGGGCAAGGCAGTGCTTCTTTGTTCATAAAAACTCATCCTAAGTCCAAGAATCTCTATCTCGATACACCGTTGAACCCCTCTACTCAGACTAGCCAAAGTATTGCCGTGTTTGACATTGATAATCTGGAAAATGGCTATGAGGTTTTGCCTATTGCAGAATGGGCAGGTATTGGTGACGGTCCAAAACGTGTGGTGCAACCTGAGTACAATAAAGCAGGTGATGAAGTTTGGTTTTCAGTCTGGAGTGGTGAAGCTCAGGAATCGGCGATTGTTGTTGTAGATGATAAAACTCGTACACTTAAACAAGTGATCAAAGGTCCTTGGTTAGTTACTCCGACGGGCAAGTTCAATGTTTATAACACGACGCATGATGTTTATTGAGCTGATGTTACACACTTAAAGCTGATTAGTACTTGGCGTCCAAAGCTAAAGCTTTGGACTCCAACGGCTTTAATGGTTTATGAATTTTTGACGTTATTGGCGTTTAATGAAACTATTAGTTATTTTGCTCTTTTTATTACCGGCTCTTAGTGCCGAAGAAATATCGCCTGAGCGTCAGTCCGATTTGCTCCATTTACTCCGACAAGATTGTGGTGCTTGTCATGGTATGACGCTTAAAGGGGGTTTAGGACCACCTTTATTAGCTGAGTCGCTGGCAATTTATCCTAAAGAATTTTTAGTACAAACGATTTTGTTTGGGCGTGCAGGAACTCCAATGCCACCGTGGGAAGATTTTTTGAGTCCCGCCGAAGTTCGATGGCTAGTAGAACAATTGCTTAAGGGGATTGATGATGAAGCATCTTAGTTGGCGGTTTGTTTGTATCTTAATATTTCTCGTTCCCACGCTCTGCGTGGGAATGCCTTCCACGACGCTCTGCGTCGACCATGATGTCCGTGGTACCGGTGATTTAGGCGTAGTGGTAGAGCGTGCGACAGGTAGCGTACTGATCGTCGAGACAACCACTCACACTTGTTTGGCAAAAATACAAGGGTTGGGCGATTTGTCCCACGCCTCGGTGGTTTATTCTCGTGATGAACGCTATGCCTATATATTTGGGCGCGATGGTGGTTTGACAAAACTGGATTTGTTGCGTGGGGAAATTGTTAAACGGATTATGCAGGCAGGGAATAGTATTGGTGGGGCGATTTCTCAAGATGGGCGTTTAGTTGCGGTTTCTAATTATACCCCCGGTGGGGTTAAAGTATTTGATGCTAGAACGCTAGAATTATTAGCCGACATTCCAGCCGAATTTGGTAATAAGCAACGTTCTAAAGTGATTGGATTAGTGGACGCGCCGGGGCAGCGTTTTGTCTTTAGCCTATTCGATGCGGGTGAGATTTGGGTGGCTGATATGCATACCCCCCGTTCGCCTAAAATTATTAAATTTAAAGAGATAGGCAAGCAACCCTACGATGCCCTCATTTCTCCCGATGGCCGTTATTATATCGCCGGTTTATTTGGTGAAGATGGTTTAGCTAGCTTAGATTTGTGGCATTTAGAGGCTGGTGTGCAGCGGATTCTACCTAATTATGGTAAAGGCAAAGAAAAGCGGCCCGTTTATAAAATGCCACATTTGGAAGGCTGGGCTATGGCAAGTGATTATGCTTTTCTTCCTGCTGTTGGTCAATATGCGGTGCTAGTTGTCGAACGTCGTACTTGGCAACCTGTTAAGCGTATTCCCGTACATGGTCAACCTGTTTTTGTGATAGCGCGACCTGATGGTCGGCATGTTTGGGTCAATTTCGCTTTTCCTTATAATGATACGGTGCAAGTGATTGATGTGAAAACAATGGAAATCATAAAGACACTGAAACCGGGTAAGGCGGTATTACATATGGAATTTACGCCGCGTGGTGAAGAAGTTTGGGTATCGGTTCGTGATGATGATCAGGTTAAAGTTTACGATACTGAGACTTTTGCCGAAGTCGCCACATTGCCCGCTGAAAAACCCAGTGGCATCTTTTTTACGGCACGCGCTCACAAAATTGGGCTTTAAGCACTATGGCACTTGAAGAATTGAGTGCGTTGCAAGAAATTTTACTCAATGATTTTCAAAGGGATTTTCCGCTCTCGCCTACCCCTTATGCGGATATTGCAAGCCGTTTAGGGGTGACGGAGGCTGAAGTCCTTGATGCGTTGCGTGAATTGAATGAGGCCGAAATAATTAGTCGCATTGGTCCCGTTTTTCGTCCGCACCGTCTCGGGACAAGTACACTGGTGGCAATGGCAGTACCTAAAGAGCGGTTAGAAGACGTTGCTCACTTTATTAGTGCCTTGCCTGAAGTTAATCATAATTATGAACGCGAACACCGTTTGAATTTGTGGTTTGTTCTCACTGCGACAACTGAGGAACATTTACAAGCGGTACTAACAGAAATTGAAGAAAAGACTGGGATAGCGGTGATGTCGCTGCCGATGTTGGAAAGTTATCACATTGATCTGGGTTTTGATTTAAAATTTAATAATCAATAGTTTATGAGTTCCAATCAACGCTTAATTGAGGCCATCCAAGGCGGACTGCCACTGGTATCACGCCCTTATGCGGCGATAGGAGAACGCATTGGTATGAATGAAGCTGAGGTCATCAATAGATTGTCTCATCTCCGTGGCGTGATCAAACGTTTAGGCGTTGTCGTGTGCCACCGCAAATTGGGCTACCGTGCTAATGCAATGGTTGTGTGGGATGTGCCTGATGAACAAGTTGCTGATGTGGGTCAACAGCTAGGGCAATTGGACTGTGTGACGCTTTGTTACCATCGTGCGAGACATTTACCCGATTGGCCTTTTAATTTATTTTGCATGATTCACGGTAAAGACCGAAATAGGGTATTGGATAAGTTAGATAGACTGGTTGAACAGTGTCATTTAAGCCATATTCCCCACCAAGTTTTATTTAGTCGCCGCTGTTTCAAACAGCGTGGTGCGATTTATGGTAGGAAAAACTTAAACAAATCAAGGTAAGTACTGAATCATGAATGATTTATTGGAGTCCAAAGCTTTAGCTTTAGCTTTGGCTTTGGGCTCCAAAATACCTTGAAATTCATGGTTAGGTACTTACTTAATAACTGTTTTAATCTTAGTGGGAGGACTTAATGAAGTTACTTAATTGGTATAAAATAATTTTTTTATCCATTTCATCTTTGTTGATTTTTACAGCCAATGTTTGGGCTAGTTCAAGTAGTGATGGAGCCACACTGTACAAGCTCAAAGCCTGTGTCGCTTGTCATGGTGTAGATGGCAGAACGCCTCGTGAATCAATCTATCCCACAATTGCTGGACAAAGCCAAGCGTATATTGTTGCTCAAATGAAAGATATTAAGAGCGGTGTACGTCATAATGCTCAGACGGAAGTTATGAGAGGGATTATGGGAGCGGTGAGTGATGCCGAAATAGAGGCTATTGCTAAGTGGTTGGCAACCTTGCCCGGTGGTACTGGTGTAGTTGGTGAACCCACGTTAGTAGCGAAAGGGGCTAAAGTTTACAAGAGTAAAAATACTAACTGTATAGGTTGTCACGGTGCTGATGCTAAAACACCACTGCTTTCAGACAATTTTCCTAAGCTGGCTGGACAGAATAAGCAATATCTTATCACTCAGATAACAGACATTAGAGATCATGTGCGTAATAATGGTCAGACAATCGTTATGACTGGAATTACGCAAGGATTGAATAATAAAGATATAGAAGCTGTAGCTGAATGGTTGGCATCCTTACCAGGTTCCAGTGCCAGTAATGTAGTCGCTGCTAAAAAAGAAATACCTGTCAAAACAGAAGAACCAGTGGTTGCTAAAAAAGAAATACCCGTAGCTGCTCCTGAAGTAATGGAAGCTAGTGCTGATGTCATGACAATGGAGGGAGCTACACTGTACAAACAGAAAGGCTGTTTTGCCTGTCATGGTGCCGATGCTAAAACGTCTTTTCAGCCATTGGCACCGAAACTGGCGGGACAGGGCAAAGCGTATCTCATAACTCAGTTGAAAGATATGAAGAGCGGTGCGCGTGACAATGATACGACAGTTATGAAGGGGATTATGGAAACGGTGAGTGAGGCTGAAATAGAACCCATTGCTAAATGGTTGTCAAGCTTGCCTGGTGGTGCTGGTGTCATTGGCAATGCAGCTTTAATGGCTAAAGGGGCTGAAATTTACAAGAGTAAGGAGACTAATTGTATTGGTTGTCATGGTGCCGATGCTAATACTCCACTACGGCCTGACCATTTTCCCAAGCTTGCGGGACAAAACAAGCAGTATCTCATAACTCAGATTCAAGACATAAGGAATGGTGTGCGTAACAATGGTCAAGCGATAGTTATGACTGGGATTACGCAAGGCTTGAGTAATCAGGATATAGAGGCTATTGCTGAGTGGTTGGCATCTTTAAATGGGCCTAAGTAAGCTTTCTCAATTGGAGTCCAAAGCTTTAGCTTTGGACTCCAATGTTTACTCTGATTAAATATTCATGGATGCTATAGACCGCAATATTATTAATAATTTACAGGGTGGATTTCCCATCAGTGAACGCCCTTATGCTGATGCGGCTAAGCAATTAGGCATTACAGAAAACGAATTGATTGAACGTCTTTCTAAATTATTAGAACAAGGTATGTTAAGTCGCTTTGGCCCCATGTACCACGCGGAACGCTTAGGTGGTGGGCTAACATTGGCTGCTTTGTCTGTGCCAGAAGCAGATTTTGAACGAGTTGCCGCCCAAGTTAATGCTTTTCCAGAAGTTGCACATAATTATGCGCGTGAGCATGAATTAAATATGTGGTTTGTTTTAGCCACTGAGCAGCCGGAACGGATTGATGAAGTTATTAGTGAAATAGAGGCTAAAACTGGACTGCATGTTTATAATATGCCAAAGCAAAGAGAGTACTATATTGGACTCCAATTTAAAGTTTAATAATATTATTGACGCAGATGATCGACGCATTATCCAAGCGACTCAAGCAGGATTACCCCTAACTCCCTGCCCTTATCATACGATAGCCGAACAATTAGGTTTGTCCGCTGACGAGGTGATGGCGCGTTTTCAACAGATGTTAGAAAATGGTATTATTCGCCGTATCGGTGCCGTGCCAAATCATTATGCTTTAGGCATCAAGGCGAATGGTATGACGGTTTGGGATGTGCCAGACGAACAGGTTGATGAATTAGGGCAAGGTGTTGGACAATTGGACTTTGTCAGCCATTGTTATTGTCGCCCCCGTCACCTGCCACAATGGCCTTATAATCTTTTTGCTATGGTGCATGGCCGCACTCAATCCCAAGTAGAAGAACAAATTCAACAAATTGCAGAATTATTGGGTGAATTCAATCGAGGACATAGAACCTTGTATAGCACCCGTATTTTGAAAAAAACGGGACTACGAATAACGAATGTTTCGCCTCAGCCAATATCTAAAAGAACTGATTAAGCCAACTCCGATGAAGCCGGCAGCGCAAATGCCCGGTCCGGTCGTTATTTGGAATCTCATTCGCCGCTGTAATCTGACTTGCAAGCATTGTTATTCCATTTCAGCCGATACTGATTTTAAGGGCGAACTGTCCACCCAAGCCATATTCAAAGTCATGGATGATCTTAAAGCGTTTGGCGTCAAGGTGCTGATTTTATCGGGGGGCGAGCCATTGCTACGTTCCGATATTTTTGAGATTTCCCACCGCGCCAAAGCAATGGGCTTTTATGTAGGCTTATCTAGCAACGGCACTTTGATTGATGAAAACAATATCGCCGCCATTGCTGCCGTTAATTATGATTACGTGGGAATAAGCCTAGACGGGATGCGGGAAACCCATGACCGTTTTCGCCGCTGTCAAGGGGCGTTTGATAAATCTTTGCAAGGTATTCGTTTGTGCCGAGATCATGGCATCAAAGTAGGATTACGTTTTACGCTCACTCAGGATAATGTGCGCGATTTCCCACTCATGTTGCAATTGATGTCAGAGGAAAATATCGACAAATTTTATCTGTCTCACCTCAATTATGCGGGGCGCGGCAATAAAAATCGTGAGGATGATGTGGTACATCAAATGACACGGCAGGCGATGGATTTTTTATTTGAAACGGCTTTAGAAAGGCTGGATAAACCACAGGAATTTGTGACGGGTAATAATGACGCTGACGGGGTTTATCTATTATTTTGGGCGCAACAGCGTTTTCCAGATAAGATTGAACATTTGCGTGCAAAATTAGTACAATGGGGCGGTAATTCCTCTGGGGTCAATATTGCCAATATTGATAATTTAGGCAATGTCCATCCCGATACATTTTGGTGGCACTATTCTTTAGGTAATGTGCTTAAACGCCCCTTTTCTGAAATTTGGCCAGATACTTCAGACCCGCTGATGGCAGGGCTTAAACAACGTCCACGTCCACTTAAAGGTCGCTGTGGGGAATGCCATTATCAAGATATTTGTGGTGGTAATACTCGTGTGCGGGCACATCAGTTGACGGGGGATTTTTGGGCGGCGGATCCGGGCTGTTATTTGACTGATGAGGAAATATTTGAGGTGAAACGTCGATGATGGAATTAATAGACGAGTCAGTGAATAAGAAGTCAAAACCAGACCTGGCAGGTTAAACCCAAACCTGCCAGGTCAAAATCAAAAGCCGTAGCAGTGTTGTGACTTT
>JALXAQ010000196.1 GCA_026991885.1 Thiotrichaceae bacterium | reverse complement strand
CCCCACCGTCCATAAATATAATAATATTTTGATATATATTGATATTATTATCAATTTTCATAAAACCTCTTTTTTTTTTCTTTAAAAACTCTCCAAAGACACAAAATTATGAAAACCTTCAAAAAAAAGGCTCAGTGAATATGCCCTCTCAATTAATAGACAAATTTAACCGAAAAATCACTTATGTGCGTATCTCAGTCATAGATCGTTGCGATTTTCGCTGCGTTTATTGTATGGATGAGAAAATGACTTTTCTTCCCCGCGCACAAATTTTAACTTTAGAAGAATTGGAATGGCTAGGACGTGCGTTTGTCGAATTGGGCGTGACTAAAATCCGTATTACCGGTGGCGAGCCATTGGTACGAAAAAATATTTTACATCTTTTTCAAGGGCTTGGAGAGTTAGAGGGTTTAAATGAACTCGTGCTAACAACGAATGGTTCACAATTGGTCAAAATGGCGCAACCGCTCAAAGAGGCTGGCGTTAAACGTATTAATATTAGTCTTGACAGCTTAAAAGCAGATCGTTTTCAACAAATGACTCGTACTGGTAAACTGAACGTTGTCTTGCGTGGTATTGATGCTGCTCTCAAGGCGGGATTTAAACGTGTCAAAATCAATGCGGTGATTTTAAAAAACCGTAATCATGATGAGGTGACAGATTTAGTACAATTTGCTTGTGATTACGGTATTGACATCACCTTTATTGAGGAAATGCCTTTGGGCATCATTGGTACACATGATCGTGCAGAAGCCTTTTATTCCAGTGCCCAAATTCGTCAAGACCTTGAAGAATCATTTACTTTACTTCCAAGTGCAGAAACGTCCGCAGGACCGGCTAGATATTATAGAGTTATAAATACTGATACTCGCGTCGGCTTTATTTCCCCACACAGTCATAATTTTTGCGATACCTGTAATCGGGTACGTGTGACAACGGAAGGCCGTTTGTTATTGTGTTTGGGACAAGAGCATTCGGTGGACTTGCGGCGCGTGATACGCGCTAATCCGGGTGACATGATGGCGTTAAAAGAAGCTATTATCAAGGCGATGGCCATTAAACCGAAAGGCCATGATTTTGAGCTTGATGAACAACCACAAATTTTGCGATATATGAACGCGACGGGAGGTTAAGAGGGATAAGTCCGCTAACGGTTTTGACTTATCCCTGCTAATACCATTCCTTGCACGGGCGATATGCCGCGTGGCACCAGACGCAACAGCGGTTGATAGTTCAGGTAAAAAAAAGTGCCTAAAGGCTTGCCAGAGAATACCAGGCTCCACGACCATTCCCATGCATAAGTAAATGTCCTTTTTGAGTCAACTGACGGAAATGTTGTTTTAAGGTGTTGCGACTGGTGCCCGTGAGTTTGATCATATCTCCAATTGTTACCCGCCCATGTTCGCGAGCATAGTCAAGTATTTGCACAGAGAGTTCTGGTAAAACTGATAAAATAATTTTTTCACGTTCAACTTTTTTGGCTAAGTTTTTCATCTGTTGCTGCAAGGCTCGCAGAAAGAATTTGAGCCAAGGTTGCCAATTGGGTTGGTTAGTACGAATAGTGCCTTGTGTTTGACGCAGTGCGAGATAGTAACCTTCTTTATTTTGTTCAATAACATTTTCTAATGAGCTGTAGGGTACATAGGCATAGCCGGTTTGTAGTAGGAGTAAGGTGGTCAAAATACGACTTAAGCGTCCATTTCCATCTTGAAATGGGTGAATTTCTAAGAATACTACGATAAAAATTCCGATGATCAATAGGGGATGAAGCATTTTTTCAGCATGAGTTTGATTGTGCCAGTCTATGAGTTCTCTCATTAGTCTTGGCGTTTCAAAAGGTGTCGCGGTTTCAAAGATTATTCCGATTTTTTTACCGTTTTCATCAAAGGCGGCGACGCTGTTAGGAGATGTTTTGTATTCGCCGCGATGGCGTTCATCTTTTTGGCTGTAGATAAGGAGATCGCGATGTAGTTGTTTGATATGGTTTTCGGTTAGTGGGATGTTTTCCCAGGATTGGAAGATGAGTTCCATAACTTGTGCGTAGCCGGCTACTTCTTGTTCGTCTCGGGTGTTAAATGATTTGATTTTTAGGTTGGAAAGGAGTTGTTCAACTTCGTGATCTTTGAGTTTGCTGCCTTCGATACGGGTTGATGAGCCTATGCTTTCGATAGTTGCTATCCGCCGTAGTGCTGTTAGGCGTTCAGGCGCGAGGGTGCCTAAAGCTCGCCATGCGCCTTTGAATTCGTCAATTTGGGCAATGATGTTGAGTGTGTCTGGGCTGATTTCTAAGTGGTTTGTTTTTATCATGATTTCCAATTATACACCCATTTACACCCATTTGTGGGTGATTTTTTTTTGATCTTTAGATTGTGCGACAGAATTGGGCGTGACTAAAATCCGTATTACCAGTGGCGAGCTATTGGTACGAAAAAATATTTTACATCTTTTTCAAGGGCTTGGAACGTTGTCTGTCATGATGAGGTCACGGATTTTTGCGATACCTGTAATCGGGTACGTGTGACAACGGAAGGCCGTTTGCGTTAAAAGAAGCTATTATCAAGGCCATGATTTTGAGCTTGATGAACAACCACAAATTTTGCGATATATGAACGCGACGGGAGGTTAAGAGGGATAAGTCCGCTAACGGTTTTGACTTATCCCTGCTAATAACGCATTCAACTAGCTAATTCTCGTAACAGTCCAACCACCAAAATATCCGCCAACTGCAAGACAAGAATGACAATCAGCGGCGAAAAATCGATTCCTTGCATGGGCGATATGCCGCGTGGCACCAGACGCAACAGGGGTTCCGTTAAGTGATATAAAATATTAGCTAAGGGGTTATAAGTGTCCCTGGCTATCCAGCTCAAAATGACTTGAATGATAATCGCGAAGATAAAAATATAAATCAATAAGGACAATAATTCAGCAACAGACAACAGAAACAAGCTTGTGATAAGAATGGATTGTCCATATAGCGATATGATTAAGCTTAACTCTAACATTTTTAAGCCGAGCATAAAGACGATGATAGCAAAATCGAGGTCTCGCCAAGCGGGTATAAACTTATAGAGAAACTGCAAAGGTGGGTTTGTCAACCTCAAAAGCAATCGCAGCATGGGATCGTTACGAAAAGGGAGCCGCATCCATTGCAGCAAAAAACGTAGCATCAAAAGTAAAATATAAATGCCAAACAGCGTATTAATCAAAAATACCAAGGCAGTGATGAATGGACTTAGCACGTTATTGATCTCCAAATTGTTTAGCTAAACTGATCGCGCGTTGTTGAGCCGCCAATAGGGCTTGATCAAACAAATTTTGCAGTCCGCCGGTTTCTAAAGTATTGATGGCTTGTTCAGTGGTGCCCCCTTTTGAGGTGACACGCGCTCGTAAAGTCGCGGCATCTTCGCCACTTTCCAGGGCCATTTTGGCTGCACCAAAGGCCGTTTGTAGGGTCAACAGTCGGGCCGTTTCTTGTGGTAACCCTAAGCCAATACCGGCTTTTTCTAATACTTCCATCATTAAAAAGAAATAGGCGGGACCACTACCTGATAATGCGGTGACAGCATCCATTTGTGTTTCATCTTGCAGCCACAGGGTTAATCCGACTGCTCGTAGTATATTTTCCGCCAATTCGCGTTGTTTATCATTGACATGTTGATTGGCAAACAGGGCAGAGGCACCGCTTTGTACTAAAGCGGGCGTATTGGGCATCACGCGCACAATGGGCAAGGGGGCGTTTGCTCCGAGCCAACGCGCTAAATCTGCCATGCAAATGCCAGCGGCGATGCTGATAAATAAGGGGGGGGGCGTGGGCATAGCTGTGGCAAGGGATTTAGCGACTTCTGCTAAGTTTTGTGGTTTAACCGCTAAGACAATCACGCTGGCACCCTCGATTGCGGCTAAATTATCGGTGTAACATTGTACGGGATATTGAATGGCAAGCGGTTGAGGATTGGGATCAGCAACCCGTAATTGGTCGGTGGCAATGCCGGTTTTAATGAGTCCACCAATCAGGCTAGTGGCCATATTTCCGCCGCCAATTAATGTTATTACATTATTTTTCATGTTAATTAATCCAATTTATTGAATGTCTCAGGTAAATGAATGATCTCACAAAATGTTATCACAAAAAAAATTGATTGATTGAGATGTCAATATTAAGTGTTATTTAATAAAAAAAAATATAAACGGGTTTTGAGAATGATGGGCTACTGCGAGATGGGTGTATGCCTGTCAAAGACTTTTTGATTGAGAGAGAAGTTAAATACTGTTTGACGATTTAATGGTTTAATGGTCAAGTCCTTAAAATTATTGGTTCAGTACTTAGTACAACGGATTAACGGAATAAACGGATTTTTTTCGCTGTCATTCTCCGTCAAACATAATCCGTTTATTCCGTTAATCCGTTGTACTAGAGTTTGCAGGAGTAAGTACAACGAATTATGAATGAAATAAACAAATAAACGATAGAGTGATTTTAGAGCCTTTAAAAATTAGGAGTCCGAGATTTATCTTGGAAATAAATAGTAACGAGTCAACTTAAATATGACTGGACTGAGCAATAACAAAGCGATCAAATTGGGTATAGCCATCAAAGCGTTAAGCGTATCTGCGACTAGCCAAATGACTTTTAAATCACCGACGGCACCAATCGGTATAACTATCACCCATAATAAACGAAACGGGATAATGGATTTGAACCCAAAAAGGTATTCCACACATTTTTCGCCGTAAAAGCTCCACCCTAATAAAGTTGTAAAGGCAAACAATACCAATCCAAAGGTGACCACATAACCGCCAAAATTCGGCAATGCCTGTTCAAAAGCCGCTGACGATAAGGGTGCGCCATTAACGCCACTTGTCCATGCCCCAGAGATAATAATCACTAAGCCGGTGATAGTACAAATAATAATTGTATCAATCAAGGGATCCAGCATAGCAATGACACCTTGTCGCACCGGATTATCCGTACTCGCAGCAGCATGAGCGATGGGAGCACTCCCCAAGCCAGCTTCATTGGAAAATATCCCGCGTGCTACACCAAACTGAATCGCAGCCCATACCGCTGCACCCGCAAAACCACCTGTCGCCGCTGCTGGCGTAAAAGCATAAGTGAAAATGAGTTCAAAAGCTTTAGGTATTTCAGCCGCGTTTAAGGCCAAAATGATGATTCCACAGATGACATATAATATAGCCATTATCGGCACGATCTTGCCTGCCACTTCGCCAATCCAACGGATACCACCAATCAATACTAACCCTACCAACAGTGCCAATATCACACCGGTTGTCCAGGTTGACCAACCAAATGAAGCGTGCAACGCATCGGCAACCGAATGGGCTTGCACCGTATTGCCAATACCAAATCCAGCCACAGCACCGAATATCGCAAAGGCTGTTCCTAACCAAGTCCAACGGCTTTTTAATCCATTTTTAATATAATACATGGGACCACCGACATGATTGCCGGCTTCATCAGTTTCGCGGTAATGCACAGCACAAACCGCTTCAGCATATTTGGTCGCCATCCCTAGTAATGCGGTACACCACATCCAAAATAACGCACCTGGGCCTCCCATAAAAATCGCAGTTGCCACCCCGGCAATATTGCCCGTACCAACGGTGGCAGAAAGCGAGGTCATTAAAGCATTAAAGGGAGTAATATCACCGGCACCACAACCAACACGCCCTTGCCAAAGTGTACGCAATCCGTATCCCAATTGACGAAAGGGCATGAATCGCAAGCCTAGCATCAGATAAATGCCCGTACCCAAAATGAGTACCAGCATGGCTGGTCCCCAAACGATGCTGTTAAGTTGACTGATGTAATTGTTTAAATTGTCCACCTTATAAAACTCCAAGTACTTAAATCAGAAAATTTCGGATATAAAAGGAGTCCAAGATTTATCTTGGGCGCCGGCTTGTATTCCTGAAATCAAGTCACTATCTATTGATTGAAAAAATACATAAGTGACAGGAAAAAGCAGCATGATTAAATTCTATAAAAACCTCTTTTTATTTTTCTTTATCAGCTTATCGCTCTACGCATATGCTGAGAATTCACCTGTTTTGGTTGAATTTCCCCAAACAAAATGGTACAGCACAGATGCCGATGGGAAACCACAAATTCATCTATATTTTTTCTGGTCAAAAACCTGTCCACATTGCCATCGCGCCTTACCTTTGATACCCAAGTTAGCGGAAAGTTATCCGTGGCTGAAATTACATGCGTTTGAAATCACTGAAAATAGAAGAAATCTGCGCTTATTTTTCAGAATAGCGAAAAGTATTGGACAACGTCCAGAAGTGGTGCCCGGTTTTTTGTTTTGCAAAGAAATGATGGTCGGTTATGGGACTGAAAAAACCACAGGTGCTAAGCTTAAACAAAAATTAGAAGCTTGTTACCAACAACGTCTCCGCGTCGATTTTAAAAATTAGGAATATTTTGCGCGTAAAATATTTCCATCATTTCACGGCGCAAACGTTTCTCGATTTTATCTCTCTCCAGCGACGACAAATCAGACAGTTGTAGTTCAAACAAATAATTATCAAGATCAAACTCTTTAAGCATCATTTTGGTGTGAAAGATTTTTTCTTGATAAACATTCACATCTATCATCTGATAACGTGCCTTAGTATCTTTAGCAAGATAGTTTTGAATTGAGTTGATTTTATGATCGATGTAATGTTTGCGCCCACTCTTATCACGAGTAAAGCCGCGCACCCGATAATCCATAATAACAATATCAGAATCAAAACTATGTATCAGATAATTCAAGGCTTTGAGGGGAGATATCCGCCCACAAGTTGACACGTCAATATCAGCACGAAAGGTACTAATGCCATTATCGGGATGACTTTCGGGATAGGTATGTACTGTGAGATGACTTTTATCAAGATGGGCAACAATCGCATCTGGTAATGGTCCAGGCGCTTGGGCATTAGACAAACGCTCAAAAGCCAAAGATTCCTCAGAAATCAGCATGGTAACACTCGCACCTTGCGGCTCATAATCTTGACGTGCGATATTGAGAATATTAGCACCAATAATGTCCGCGACATTGCTCAAAATCTCTGTCAGGCGCTCGGCACGATAAGCATCATCAATATATTCAATATAAGCTTTGCGCTGTTGCACAGTTTTGGCATAGCAAATATCGTAAATATTGAAGCTCAAGGTTTTTGTGAGGTTATTAAAACCTTCTAGTTTAAACTTGATTTTTTTTGGATTTTTGCTCACACAAGTTATCAGTTATCAGTTATAATGTGTTGTGGGCAGGTGCGGGGGGATAGGAAAAAAAAATATGGTGGCTATGGGTGGAATTGAACCACCGACTTCAGCGTTATGAGTGCTGCGCTCTAACCATCTGAGCTACATAGCCGATTGAAGGAGGCATATTATGACGACTTCGCAAAGCCTTGTCAAGCCCCAAATGACACTATTGATTTTCATCAATAATTTCATAATCATGCGTGATTTTAGCCATCGCCCCTAACATGGCAGAGACGGAGCAATATTTTTCAGCCGATAAATTGACAGCCCGTTTGACATGGTTATCTTTTAAATCATAACCTTTGATAATAAAATGGACATGGATTTGAGTAAAAATTTTGGGATATTCATCCCGACGCTGCCCATCGACTTCTATCACACAATCTGTCACATTTTGTCGCGTTTTTTTAAGGATGCTTAAAACATCCATTGCGGTGCAACCGCCCAAGCTCATCAACATCATTTCCATGGGACGAACACCTAAATTACGTCCGCCAATGTCGGGCGCACCATCTATCACGACACCGTGACCACTATCCGCCTCCCCTATCAGGCAAGCATTTTCTACCCATTTGATACGTGTTTTCATCATCAATTAACTTTTTATTTTGGATGTCCAGTCCAAGATAAATCTTGGACTCCTATTTTAGGAAATTATTATAAATAATATATATTAGTGAAAAACAAAACGCATTTTCTTATGGATGCTTTATTTCTTGTATGATAACTGAAAAACATGAAACCTACTCAAACATTTCCTATTATTTTAATGGGGCTATTTGCCCTGATCGTCTCATCCATAACTGTTGCCGTTATTTCGGCGGTGGACCAATTTGGTCAATGGCAAAACCATCAAGAAATCACGGCTGCCATTTTGCGAGGCGATGAAACCGCCATTAAAACGTTAGAACGCTCACCACCTGAAATCCAAAAACAAATTCTCGAAGATGAGGAGGTTAAAAACGCACTGGTTCATTTTTATATCCAACAGACTGAGAATCCACTCTCTGTCATATCAGAGACTTATGAGGATGCGATTGAAGGCGAGATTTTAAATGCTGAGTTAGTTTATCGCACCTTGATGGCTCATTATTATGAGCAAATAGATGTTGAAGTTGAAGGCGATAATTTCAAGCAGGCGTTTTTGATGTTAGACACACTCAAAAAGGCATATCCCCATTCAAATGAATGGTCTGATAAGGAGCAAGCGCTCCAAAATAAAAAACAACAGCGATTAGCCCTTTTAATTCAAAAATATACGGAATGCCTAGATCAAACGCTGGCACCCTTACTTGAAAGAACACATTGTATGGTAGAGGCACGGCAAAAAATCGAGCGAGTTGGCATTGAGCATCGCTTACCGACGGATTCCAATCTACCAACAATGTATGCTGATGAAATCAAACAAGCTTTGAGTGAGAAAAACTATGAACACGCAGAAAATTTATTGTTAGATTGGCAAAATCTATTGCCTGAATCTTCTGAAGAACGTGAGTTACTCCAAAAACGCTTAGCGCTTCATCAACAACGCCAAAATATCATTGCTGATCTCACAGACTATGATAATCAAAAAGTGATGAAAAGGCTCAGTCAACTGACAATTGCGCCCGATTTACAAAATGAAGTGCTGCAAATACCGGCGGTACAAAAAAATTTACTCAAGTATCATCTCAAAGAGGCATTGGTACTGATGACAGAGACAGAGATTGAGCCAATAACAAAAGTGAGGCTGAAAACCCTTTTAGCGCAAGCCCCTCGGCAAGCTCAATCGCGCCCATGGTACGCAACTCAAAATGTGGCTGAACTGTTGCAAGAATGTCAAGCGCATTTTCAAGCGAAGCGCCTCACAAGCGGCCAAAAGGGGACGGCGTTAGATTGTTATCGAGCCGTCCTAAAAAAAGAACCTGGGAATCGTGATGCTTTAAGGGGTTTAGAAGCGATAGAAGACCGTTATAAGACATGGGCAGAAACGGCACTACAAGAGAATAAACCGGATAAAGTGAGAGTTTTTCTCGCCAACTTAGAAAAAGTGAATCCAAATTCGCAAAGTTTAGTGCAGTTAAGAAAAGCTTTAAAGGATGCCCAGGTGCAACAAAAAGCAAAAAAATTGTCACCACCACCCCCCACCACTTCACCGAAATGTGAAGATTGTAATTGCTCGAGACTTCTTAGACAATTATCAGTGGGCCTCAAACCATTAACAGCAGAAGAAAATGATTTTTTCCAAAATCAATGTCGCTAGTCAGGACGGACAATAAAAATGAATCCAGAAAAAGTAGTCTTTGGTTTTTTTATCGTCATGGCATTAACCTTAAATTTTGGTTTTTGCTTAGGCGATATAGACAATCATGCTCATCATCATGTCTATGAACTAGCCGCCGTGATTGTTGTCAATTTAGTAGCGACTATCCTTAAATTTGGAGATCGTTCACACGTCGGCGCCTTATTATTATCAACGAGCTTGGTCGCAGATTTACAACTATTTGCCGCCGCTCTTGTCTGGGGTATTGCCGTACATGTGTACGAACTGGGCATGACACCAACAGTGGTGTCAAGTATTGTCTCACTGGCAGGCGGCGCATTGTTAGCCAATGTCATCTCAGTTCTGCTGCTCGTCATTGAAACAGCGATGTTACGCCGATGAATACCATTATTTTTTGGGTGATGCGTCGTATGCGTGTACCATTATTGATATTATTAACAGCGTATACGGTAGCAATGGTAGGTATGACCTTGATTGAAGGAGTAGATGATCAAGGGCAACCTTGGCATATGGACTTCTTTCACGCCTTTTATTTTGTCTCCTTTATGGGCACCACCATTGGCTTTGGCGAAATCCCTTATGAATTCTCAAGTGCCCAACGCTTATGGGTAACACTGTCGCTCTATATGACCGTAGTCGCCTGGATTTATGCTATTGGTGCCCTGCTGTCCATCTTTCAAGATGAAGCACTGCGCCAAGCCATGACTGAAAGCCGCTTTGCGAGCACTGTGGACAATATTCATGAAGCTTTTTATTTGATTTGTGGTTACGGAGATACGGGGCGAGCCCTGGTCAGTGCCTTAGAAGAACGCTTTATGCGTACCGTGGTAATAGAAAAAAACCAGGAACGCATCAATGTTTTAATGATGGAAAATTACCCCATCTATGTCCCTAAATTTTGTGCAGATGCCAGTCTGCCGCTCCATCTTGTTGAAGGCGGGTTGAAAAATTCTTATTGTAGTGGAGTCGTTGCTATCACTGATGATAATTTAGCTAATTTACATATTGCGATCACTGTTAAACTCCTTAAACCTCAATTAACGGTCATTGGTCGAGTCGACTCCCATGATGTCGCAGCCAATATGGATTCCTTTGGCACCGATTTCATTATCGATCCCTTCAATGTCTTTGCCCGTAAATTACATACCGCCCTACATTCTCCTAATCTTTTATTATTACGCGAATGCCTCACGGGCGAAAAGAGTTCTAGTTTGTGCGAACCTTTAAATCCTCCCCAACCGGGTTTATGGATACTTTGTGGTTATGGGCGTTTTGGTAAGGCCGTCTATGAACGATTTAAAGGTGAGAAAAATATCAGTTTTGTAGTGATTGAAGCGACACTAGAGAAAACGGGTTATCCTGAAGTCGAATATATTGAAGGGAGAGGGACAGAAGCGGATACTTTGCTGCAAGCCCATGTTGAGGAGGCGGTTGGCATTATCGCCGGCACTGATGATGATGTGAATAACTTATCGATCATTATGACAGCGCGTGAAATTAATCCGCACTTATTTGTGGTGCTCAGACAAAATCGGGCGGATAATCAAATTATTTTTGAAGCCGCCAAAGCCGATATTGTCATGCAAGCCAGCCAGATTATTGCAAATCATAT
Organism: Thiotrichaceae bacterium; assembly: GCA_026991885.1. GTDB lineage: Bacteria > Pseudomonadota > Gammaproteobacteria > Beggiatoales > Beggiatoaceae > Thiomargarita. The sequence continues at coordinate 32,617 of JALXAQ010000196.1, read as the reverse complement.
TCGAGTTTTATTAACAACGCCTTTATTGGTTGATTTTTTGCGCTTATCTAAACGGCGTGGTCATGAGTGGATATGTCAACTTATCAGTCGACTAAAGGACGTTTTAAATTCAACGCCACCAGAAATTTGGGAAATGAGGATTGATAAAAATTCCGCACCAGCGTTATGGAATGCTTTTTCTCAGGGCAATCCTGTCAATTTTAAATGCTTGCGAGCCGATCCAAGAGAACGTGAGAAGAAATTGGCCTGTATTCCCTTATTATTGGTACGCAGCGACAAAGAAATGATTTTGTTACCAGAAGAGTCTGAATATTTAGCACCAGGCGATCAACTCTTATGGTGTGGAAGACCAGGGGTTGCATCATGGATGGAATGGACTTTGCGTGATCCCTTAGTGTTGATTTATCTCTCAACGGGTGAAATTGTGCCTCGTAGTTATGTGGGGCGCTGGTTTTTGAAGAAAAGAAAAAAGAGTTTCAGGCCACCCCTTAGTACAACGGATTAGGGGATAGGATTTTTTTAAAGGAATATTTTTTTTAATAGGATTTCTTTAATCCTGACTGATAAGGATTAACAATGACAAAAAAGACGACTGAATTTGATAGCCCGTGGAAAAAGATCATTGAACACTTTTTTAAAGAGTTTATGCTAGGCTATGAATTTTTGGATAAAGAACTTCAAAAGCTGATAAGAGAGTCCATCACAAAAGAACGGCGTGTTGACAAATTAGTCAAAGTTTGGCTAAAAAATGGCGAAACGGCAGTACTTTATATCCATATTGAAGTGCAAGCGCAATATGACTCAGAATTTAAGGAGCGGATGTTTATTTATCACTATCGCCTCTATGATCGCTATGGACCAAATGTCGTCAGTTTAGCTAGGATTAGAGCAAAATTTTGACCGTTTTGTCTACAAATATGAGGAGGCAAAGAAAGTGGAATATGTTACCAGTATTGAAAAAAGAGGTATATTGCAAAGATCACGAGAATATGTGGTTGAAAGTTTGGATGTCCGTTTTAATCACGTTCCAGAAACGGTGGTTAAAAAAATTCAAAGCATTGATGATAGCTCGCTTTTAACCAAGCTTCTTAGAGAGGCCATTTTAGTTGAATCTATCGAAGCCTTTGAAAAACGGCTTAAAAAGCAAGGCAAGCATTAACGCTAAGCTGGCGTCCAAGATCAATCTTGGACTCCTAGCACTTTCAGATTATCCCCAAATCTTCCCAAATACCATCAATTTTTTCTTTAATCGCTGCATTCATACGAATAGGTTTACCCCACTCGCGTTGAGTTTCTCCACGCCATTTATTGGTCGCATCGAAACCGATTTTGCCCCCTAAGCCAGACACGGGCGACGCAAAGTCTAAATAATCAATCGGCGTGTTGTCGATAATAGTCGTATCGCGGCTAGGATCCATGCGCGTTGTCATCGCCCAAATCACATCTTTCCAGTCGCGTACATTCACATCAGCATCGGTGATTATTACAAATTTTGTGTACATAAATTGGCGCAAAAATGACCAGACGCCAAACATCACCCGTTTGGCATGTCCCGGGTATTGTTTTTTGATACTGACTATCGCCATACGATAGGAACAGCCTTCGGGCGGTAAGTAAAAATCAACAATTTCAGGAAATTGCTTTTGTAAAATAGGCACAAAAACTTCGTTTAAAGCGACACCTAAAATCGCCGGCTCATCGGGCGGGCGACCCGTGTAAGTGCTATGATAAATCGGTTCGTTACGATAGGTGAGACGTTCTATCGTAAAAATGGGAAAGCTTTCGACTTCGTTATAATAACCAGTATGATCACCAAAAGGCCCTTCGGGTGCGGTTTCATTGGGATAAATAAAGCCTTCAAGAATAATTTCCGCACTGGCGGGTACTTGTAAATTGTGTGTGAGGCAGCCTGTGACTTGAGTACGATTCCCACGCAGTAAACCAGCAAAGGCATATTCTGACAAAGTATCCGGTACGGGTGTCACCGCCCCCAAAATGGTAGCGGGATCGGTGCCCAATGCCACCGCTATCGGAAAGGGTTTCCCCGGATGGACTTGTTGCCATTCTTGAAAGTCCAACGCGCCGCCCCGATGTGAAAGCCATCGCATGATAACTTTATTTTTATCAATCACTTGTTGACGATAAATGCCTAAATTTTGTCTGGATTTTTGTGGTCCTTGCGTGATGACTAGCCCCCATGTAATCAATGGTCCCGCATCTTCTGGCCAACAGGTTTGAATCGGTAAGCGGGACAAGTCTATTTCAGTGCCAGTCAGGACATTTTCTTGACAGGGTGCTTTTTTGATCACTTTGGGGGGCATATTCAAGACTTGTTTAAAGAGGGGTAACTTGTCCAGCGCATCTTTAAAACCTTTTGGTGGATCGGGTTCTTTTAAAAACGCCAACAATTGTCCCACTTCGCGCAAAGCACTGACTGATTCTTGTCCCATACCAAGGGCAACTCGTTGTGGTGTACCAAATAAGTTGCCTAAAACAGGGATAGTATGTCCTTTGGGATTTTCAAATAATAAAGCGGGACCATTTGCTCGCAAAGTGCGGTCACAAATTTCGGTCATTTCCAAATAAGGATCAATTTCAAGCTTGATGCGCTTGAGTTGGCCTAATTGTTCTAGTTTAGCAATAAAATCACGTAGATCTTTGTAGGGAATCATTATTATTTCTTAATAAACTATCGCATCAAAATTGGCCGTTTCAGTCGTGTGTAATTCTATACTCACTTGATTAGGTAAACAGGCGACAAAATCTCCCCCTTTTGTTAACCATCCAGCATGAACACAGTATTTACTTTGACACGAAGAAGCGATAAAACGGATACGTCCATCCGCCACTTCAATAAGGCTTTCTCCATCACTCCCAGCAATCGCGATCTGTTGAGAATGTTGTAAATCTACCTTTATGGGTGGTTGGTTGGCGACTAAAATGAGGGCATAGTCAGCAGGTGCCCCTGTCCAGTAGTGCAGATACAACCACACCAATAGCAGCAATGCAATGCTTAGAATAATGCGATCAGCTACAGTGGTCATGACGCTCTGTGTCGAGTTAAACATTTCATCTGTTATTATTAAAAACAGGCACATTAGATTATATTATATCAATGCTAGGAGTCCAAGATTTATCTTGGACTGTTATGATAACTAATAACTGATAACTTATTATGGAACTTAAATTGAAAGGTGAAGATGCCTCGATTGATGTGAGCCAACCGCTAACAGTAACAATGAACTGGACAACAGCGGCGGACTTTGACTTAGCCGCCGCCTACGAAACCATAGATGGTAAACTAGGAATCGTGTACTACGGGGAGCTAGGTAAGTTACAAGATTTTCCTTTCATGGCACTCAGTGGAGATGATGGGGTAGGGGGGGGCAAAGGCAGTAAGGAAGAAACATTACAAATCAATCGCTTAGATGGAATGAGCACTGTGTGGCTATTTTGCTGGGACTACAATATGGTACAAAAAGGACAAGCTGCCCGCTTTAAACATAGTGATGTTATCCTCACCATTGTTGACGTTTTTGGCAACAGTGTCTCAGTCAATATGGATACCGGTGAAGAGGGCAATGTTTGTTGCGTTGCCACCATAGATAACTCTCAGCCAGAGGGGGCTAAGTTTATTAATTATAGCCAAGTAGGTACATTGAAAGGGCTTAAAACGCTTGAGCAATTAGTCGCTGTTGCACGACAATTTGTGATATAAAACAGAGTGCTGAGTTTTTTAACTGGTAGTGCCCCTCATCTGTGGGGCACGCGCCATTATCTGACAAAACAGAGGATTATATGAAGTTTACTTTTTCAGGTTTAACGGAGCAAGAAGTTAATACCGCCCGAATACAACATGGTTATAATGCGATTAGCTTTTTTGAGCGAGAAACTTTTTGGAGCAAGCTATGGGCTAACATCAAAGACCCTATTATCATTATATTAATGGTTGCCTTGGGTATTACCATGATGCTGATGATTTTTGGCTATACTGAATGGTATGAAAGCGTTGGCATTGCGGTTGCCGTATTCATAGCAACTTTTGTTGCAACATGGTCTGAATACAGCAATGAGAATGAATTCCAAAAATTGCTGGAAGAGGCTTCCATGATTAAAGTCAAAGTCTTTAGAAATAAACACTTAGTTGAAGTAAATATCAACGACTTGGTTTTAGGTGATCATATCCTGTTACAACCCGGTGATACCATACCCACGGATGGTCTCTTAGTTGCTGGTTATTTGGAAGTCAATGAAGCTGCCCTAACGGGGGAATCAGAGCCGATTCACAAAAAGGCTGAGCATGAAGCTCTCTCAGAGGAGAATATTGCTGAGGAAAATTATGTTTTTAGATCAACCTTGGTTGAAGACGGTGAAGCGGTGATGAAAGCAACAGCCATTGGTGATAAAACCCGTTATGGCAAAACCATGCTCGATCTTATCACAGCCGAAGATCGTTTATCGCCGCTACAAGAAAAACTCAGTGTACTGGGTAAACATATTAGTACCTTTGGTTATATCGGCGCAACTTTTATCTTTATTGCCTTTATGCTGAATCATATTTTTCTGCAAACCGATGGAGGTTTATCAGCCTATTTTGCCCTACCAGCAGGTGAAATTGTCAGTCATGTTGTCACCGCCCTGATTTTGGCAATTATCATTATCGTTGTCGCAGTGCCGGAAGGTTTGCCCATGATGATTGCGATGGTATTGGCTTTAAACATGCGAAAACTGTTATCGGTCAAAGTCTTGGTGCGAAAACTGTTAGGGATAGAAACGGCGGGTAGTTTAACCGTGCTGTTTTGCGATAAAACAGGCACACTCACTCAAGGGCGTTTGGCGGTGGAAAAATTGTTGACGGGGCAGGCTAAACATTATCAGAAACTTGAAGATATTCCCAATAGTCTCCGCAATAAGTTGGCTTTTGCCGTGCGTAACAACACCGCTGCCATCATTGATACCAGTAATCCGAAAAAACCCAAAATGGTGGGGGCTGATCGGACTGAGCAAGCACTTTTGCGTTTTTTGACACCGTTATTAGAACAAAAAGAAGAGATTAACATTGTTGATATGATTCCCTTTAATAGCAGTCGGAAATTTTCCGCCACGCAAGTTGATGGATTGACTTTAGTTAAAGGGGCAGCCGAAATCATTTTGGAAAATTGTACCCATTATTTGAATGAGGAGGGGCAGAAAGTAGAACTCACTAATAAAGTGATCTTAAAAGCTGAAATGAGCAACTTGTCAAGACGCACCATGCGCTTGTTGGCGGTTGCGACAACTGAATCGCCTATCAGCACTCATCGTGAAGTACCCAATGAGTTGACTTTATTAGGTATTTTTGCAATGCGCGATGCTTTACGCACCACGGCTTATCATTCTGTCAAAACAGCCAAAGAGGCTGGAGTTCATGTGGTGATGATCACGGGGGATGCTAAAGAAACGGCTGAAGCGATTGGTAGTGATGTCGGATTGTTAACTGATGATAAATTGGCTAGTGTCATTACGTCAACAGCATTAGCAGAAAAGTCTGATGATGAAGTTAAGCAAATGTTGCCACATCTTTGTGTGGTTGCTAGAGCCTATCCAAACGATAAAAGCCGTTTAGTCAAACTCGCTAAAGAATTAGGCTGGGTTGTTGGCATGACGGGTGATGGTGTCAACGATGCGCCTGCGGTGAAAAATGCTGATGTTGGTTTTGCAATGGGCAGTGGCACGGAAATCACTAAGGAATCCAGCGACATTGTGATTTTGGATGACAATTTTTCCTCTATCACTAAGGCGATGTTATATGGGCGTACTTTATTTAAGTCCATCCGCAAATTCCTCATTTTTCAGTTGACAGTCAACATATCAGCCATTTTAGTGGCATTTTTTGGGCCGTTTTTTGGCTTTGATCTGCCTCTGACTATGACGCAATTATTGTGGATTAATATTATTATGGACACACTGGCAGGCTTAGCTTTTGCGGGAGAAGCGGCCTTATCGCGTTACATGTTAGAAAAGCCCATTCCCAAAGATGAACAACTTATTAGTGAAGATATGGGGGCTTCTATCCTAATCAATGGTAGCGTTGCTGCGCTAGCGAGTCTGTTTTTCTTAAACTATGCACCTATCCGTGAATTGTTTTCACGGGGAATGCCGATTGAGAGTGAAAAAGCCGAAGCTGTATTTTTAACGGCCTTTTTTGGCTTTTTTGTTTTCATGCATGCCTTTAATACATTCAATGCTCGCACTCAAGGCTTGAATCTGTTTGAACACATTTTGGAGAATAAACTCTTTTTGGGGATTATTTTTCTTATTTTCACTGTCCAAACGACTTTTATTTATATAGGGGGCGAGGTGTTACGCACTGTGCCCCTAGAACCCATGGAATGGTTGTATATGGTCATGTTTGCGCTTGTTTTGATACCAGTGGATTTGTTCCGAAAATGGGTACGCAATCTGTGGTTTGGTAATCCTGTACAGACGCGACCCAATCAGTAATTATTCGACGCAGAGCGTCGAGGCAGGCATTCCCACGCAGAGCGTGGGAACGAGGACAACGAGGACATAGTAGGTTTCTCGTTCCCACGCTCTGCGTGGGAATGCCTGTAGCGACGCTCTGCGTCGCGTGTTTTTTTTTAATTTCCCAAGCTAATACCCACGCGATGTGCGGTTTCTATCCACGAATGATCAAGGGGGATGGTTTTGCGTTTACCAACGACATCTTCTAATGGCACCGCTTCTACCTGTTCTCCCCTGATGGCAGCCATGACGCCATAGTTTTCATCGTGAATCATAGATAAACAGGCGGTACCCAATTGAGTCGCTAATAAACGATCAACCGGCGATGGGGTTCCACCACGTTGCAGGTGTCCTAAAATCGTCACCCGTGATTCTAAACCCGTCAGACTTTCAAGTTGTTTGGTGAGAGATAAAATATTGTCGGTTTGCTGTGTTTTTAGCTCTGTTAACAAGGCTTTAGCCTCTTTCTTTTCCGCTTTTGTTTCGGCGGATTCCTTTGTTTGCAGTGCAGTCTGCATAGTGGCGGCATCTTCTTTTGACATGGCACCTTCGGCAACTGCAACAATGCTAAAGTTTTTCCCATGACGACTGCGTTGACGAATGGCATCCGCAACCACCTGAATATCGTAGGGCATTTCAGGAATCAAGATAACATTGGCACCCCCTGCAATGCCTGAGCCCAAAGCTAACCAGCCCGCATTATGTCCCATAATGCCTACGACAACGATACGATGATGACTGTGGGCGGTACTGTGTAAACGATCGATGGCTTCGGTAGCGATACCCATTGCAGTATCAAAACCAATGGTAGTATCTGTCATAGCCAGATCGTTATCAATCGTTTTGGGAAGGGTGATGATATTCAAATCTTTCTGTAGCAAACGATAAGCATTTTTATGGGTACCACCACCGCCTATACAAACCAATACGTCTAAATGATTTTTATGATAGGTATCAACCATCGTATCTGTCATGTCCAAGACTTTGCCCCCAACAGGCATACGATGGGGTTTATCACGACTGGTCCCCAAAAGTGTGCCGCCAAGGGTTAAAATACCGGACAGTCCAGCTTCATCCAAGCGCATTGTCCGGTTTTCCATTAAGCCGCGATATCCATCACGAAATCCAATCACTTGTATGCCAGAAGAACTCATGGCCATTTTGCCAATCGCTCGAATGGCGGCATTGAGCCCTGGGCTATCGCCGCCTGCGGTTAAAATACCAACGGATTTTGCCATGTTAAAATTATCTCCTTAGTAGAGGAGTCCAAACTTTAGTTTGGACGTTACATCAAAGCCTGATAAGCACGGTAAAGCTTCATCACCTTGTTGACATAATTTTTTGTTTCTCGATAGGGTGGAATTTGATTATTGTAGCGCTTCACTGCATTTTCACCGGCATTATAGGCGGCTAAGGTCAATTCTATGTTATTATCAAACAATGTCAATAAGTGGCGTAAATAGCGTGCGCCACCGTAAACATTAGCAGTTGCATCGCTGCGATCTTTGACACCAAAGCGTTTGGCGGTTCCAGGCATTAATTGCATTAAACCCACTGCACCTTTAGATGAAACCGCTTTAGGATTGTAAGCCGATTCAATTTGAATGACGGCATGTAACAGTGCTGGCTCTAAGCCAATGCTAGTTGCCACCTCTTGTATCAAGCTTTTATACTTAAACTTGCGTTTTTTAGGACTGGGAGAATCAATGCGAGCCAAAAACGATGGCACTTTAATGCCGCCTTGTAAAATCAGTTTATAGCGTGAATTTTTGGGTTTATCGGTCAGATGGATAATGCCTTTTGAATCCACAAATTTATAAATTTTAAGGCTGACAGTTGCTTGAGCCGTCGAGTGTATCTTAATATTAGGGCGCGGATTGTCCGTATAAACGCGCACACCATTGCTATCAAGGTAGCTATAAATTTCAGCATTGAGTGTTGGACTGGCTACTAAGAGTAGCACGATTAGACTGTTGTTCACAATATGACGTTTTTTCATTTTTATCTAAGCAAAGGAGATTTATGCTTTCCTATATTAGTAATACTTTTCGTGAATTTATCAAACTAGAATCAGCCAGCAGTATTTTATTATTACTGGGGGCTGTGTTAGCTTTGCTCATGAGCAATAGTGGCTGGGCGCATTTCTATGAAAGTCTGTTACACACTCATGGCAGCATTCTCAATATCGAAATCAAACCAGTCGAGTTTTGGGTTAATGATGGCTTAATGGCCATCTTTTTTCTGCTCGTTGGTTTGGAATTGAAACGTGAGATGCTTGAAGGTGAGTTATCTGATTTGTCTCAAGTCGCCTTACCTACGATTGCAGCGGTGGGTGGCATGGCGCTGCCTGCACTCATTTATGTCGCTTTCAATTGGAATAATCCGACAACAATGAATGGTTGGGCAATCCCTTCTGCTACAGATATTGCTTTTTCATTGGGTATTTTGACTTTATTGGGCAATCGTGTACCTCTGTCTTTAAAATTGTTTTTAATGGCTCTGGCAATTATTGATGATTTAGGGGCCATTGTTATTATTGCACTGTTTTATTCGGGGGATTTGCACTTGTCTTACTTAGCCTTGGCAGCTATCACATTAGCGGTGCCGGTGATTTTGTTCCACTGGAAAGGGGTAACAAGTCTCACGGTTTATCTAATTGTTGGCCTCGTGTTGTGGTTTTTTGTCCTCAAATCTGGCATACATGCCACCCTCGCTGGAGTTGCTCTTGCATTTTTTATTCCAAACGTTAAGGATAATCATGGTCACAGTCTGTTACATCGCCTTGAAAATGCTTTGCATTCTTGGGTTGCTTTCGGCATTTTACCGATCTTTGCGTTTGCTAATGCGGGGGTATCTTTTGAGGGGATGACATTGAGTGTGCTTTGGGAGACTGTACCTTTGGGCATTGTGCTAGGCTTATTTTTGGGTAAACAATTGGGCGTGTTTGGCTTTACTTGGTTGATGATTAAATTGGGATTGGCAGAATTGCCGGATCGAGCGACTTGGCTAACCCTTTATGGGGTGTCTATTTTGTGTGGTGTTGGATTTACCATGAGTTTATTTATTGGTGGTTTGGCGTTTACTGACCCAGCGTATATGAATCAAGTACGTCTTGGTGTTTTAGTCGGATCATTTGTCTCTGCGATTGTGGGTTATTTTATTTTGCTTATGGCTACGGCTATTCCTGAGGATGAGTGAGGTAAACAGTGGGCAAAAGCTTGTTTTGTCCACAGTGTAGAATTTTCGACAGTCCAAAATAAATTTTGGACTCCTAGCAAAAGCCTTCGAGGAGAAAGCGAGTTGAGTGAAAATATTCCAGTCACTAAAGGAATTCATCATGTCGGACTGACGGTATCTGATTTAGAAGGCTCTGCCAATTTTTTCAAAGCACTTCTGGGTTGGAGCGAAGTCCGTCGCTCACCAGATTATCCCGCCATTTTTGTATCTGATGGGAAAATAATGATTACGCTTTGGGGTGTGAAATCAGAGGTGCCCGTTGAATTTAATAAAAATCAAAATGTTGGATTACATCATTTAGCGCTTCAGGTTGAAAGCATGGAAGAACTTGATAATATCCAAAGCAAATTGAGCAACTCCAATATTAAATTTGAGTTTCATCCAGAGCCGGTTAGAGGTGGTCCAGCAAAGCATATGATGTGTTATGAGCCAAGTGGTATCAGGGTGGAGTTTATTTGTGTGCCGTAAAAATCCTATTTCTTTAATAAATAGGATTTTTAACACGCTTTGCGGAGCAAAGCTACATGCATTCCCACGCTCTGCGTGGGAACGAGAAAAGTGTAATCGGGTGCAGCGCATTGTTAGGCAATTTTTTTCTATCTGTTAAAAACTTGAATGAGGTTAAATTTTTTTGGATAAAATTATTTTCCTCTTCATAAGTCATTTCTTGTATTTGTTGATCGAGTTCATCACGAATTTTACGCATCATATCAACGGAGTTAATTTTCATAGCTCAAAACCTCTAATGGTGTTCTAATTTCTATCATTGGATACCCTTGTTTAAGGTTGACAGCATTGTAGCCGTGTATTCTTTCCAGATTGACTATGTGTTTAAAGTTCCAGCTAACTAACACATTGGCACGATTAATAGTTGCAGTCGCTATGTGTTGAGCATCTACTTTACTTTTTTTAGAAACAACACCTTCTGAAAGATACTTATCAGCAAGTTGTTTTGCTTCAATTGATAACTCAACATATTCTATATTTTCAATTGGAATCTGCTTCAATATATCTTGTACATCCTTTGGAGCATTTTCTAATTCAAGTAAACAGAGCTTGCGAACCCTCTTTAAACTCAATATCCAAACAACCGCCTATTACAGATGTATCTGTATAAATTTTTTGTTTCATCTCGTTTTCTCAAAAATTACTATAACCCGAATATAATATTTTACACTATTTTGAGTATCTCATGTCAAAAAATTATTTAACTTATTTGTTGACACTTAAATAGTGCATAAAATTATGCAAAACACTTTCCAATCAGTCAATCTTTTTTTTTTATCCCACATAAAAAAAATAAACCCACTCGTTTTGACTTGATTATAACGCATTAATCCTTACATGTAAGTCATCACAAATTAGATAGCAGGAATAAACCCAATGAACATGGAAAAACTCACAACCAAATTTCAAGAAACCTTAGACGAGGCGCAAAGTCTTGCCGTCGGACGTGATCACCGTTTTATGGAACCCGCGCACGTACTCTTAGCGATGCTTAATCAAAAAGATAGCAGCATCAGTCACTTGCTGGCGCGTGCTGGCGCGAATGTTAATCAAATCCGCTCTGGCTTGATTGAAGCCCTAGAACGTATTGATAAAGTCAGCGGCTCTCAAGGCGAAGTCCATATTTCTAATGACTTAAATCGCCTATTGAATATCACTGATAAATTGGCACAGCAGCGTGGAGATCAATATATTCCCAGTGAATTATTTCTCTTGGCAGCGGCAGAAGATAAAGGCGCTGTTGGTCACTTGCTGCGTAAAGCGGGTGCCAACAAAAGTTTGCTGGAAAAAGCCATTGATCAATTACGCGGCGGTCAAAAAGTCGATGATCCTAATGCAGAAGAACAACGTCAAGCTCTTGAAAAATATAGCATTGATTTAACAGAGCGGGCGTTGCAAGGCAAATTAGACCCTGTGATTGGGCGCGATGATGAAATTCGTCGAGTTGTACAAGTGTTGCAGCGGCGCACCAAAAATAATCCGGTGTTAATTGGTGAGCCTGGCACTGGCAAGGCTCAACCGCTCTATGCAAAAATTAAAACGCCCACTGGGTGGATCACTATGGGAGAAATAGTCGTCGGTGATTTGGTATCGACTCCAGACGGTGGCACAGCAAAAGTGGTTGGCGTATTTCCGCAAGGTCAAAAACAAATTTATCGGCTTCACTTTAAAGATGGAAAATGTGCTGATGCGTGTGGCGAACATTTATGGAAAGTCTTTGGACCACATTTGGGTAGCGGTAAAAAACGCAAAAAGTCTTGGAATTTACTCACAACTCAAGCGCTGATTGGTAGAATGAATTCTACCCAAGCAAAATGGAAATTACCCATTGTTGGAGAAATCCCGGCGCCTTTGCAGAGACATAAATTACCTCCCTATTTATTGGGGTTTTTAATAGGTGATGGCAATTTCACTCAGAATTGCATACGTTTATCTACTGGAGATGAGGAAATTGTGCAACGTGTGCAGCAGATACTTGGTGAAAATTTTGTCCTAAAAAAAGATTCTGCTTATGACTACAAAATCATCATGTCAGACAGCAATCCACGTAAGCATAAAAAAAGGCAACGCACGGAAATTGACAATGGTATTTTGCGTCAGATCGCCTCACTTGGTTTGCTAGATAAGTATGCTTATGAAAAGTTTATTCCTGATAGCTACAAACATGCAAGCATCGAAGAAAGATATGCGCTAATCAGGGGACTGCTTGATGCAGATGGTTCTGTTGGTAAATCCGGTGATATCCATTTTTACACAACCAGTCTTCGATTAGCGCGTGATGTGCAATATGTTATATGGTCATTGGGAGGATTAGCCGCTATTAAGGAAAAACACACGCGCTATCAATACGCCAATGAAGAAAGGCTGGGAAGGACTTCTTATAGCGTCAATATCCGACATCCAAAACCAGAGAAACTTTTTTCTCTCACGAGAAAACTCGTTAGACTACCCAAGGATTATCAATACAAAGACGTTCTCAAAAATCAGGTTGTCAAAATAGAGCCGCTAGGCATTGAGGAGGCGCAATGTATTTTGATAGATCATCCCGATCATTTGTACATTACCAATGATTTTGTGGTGACACATAATACCGCTATCGTCGAAGGTTTAGCTCAACGCATCGTCAATGGCGAAATTCCAGATGGCTTAAAAAATAAACGCCTATTGGCACTAGACATGGGCGCATTGATTGCGGGTGCCAAGTTTCGCGGCGAATTTGAGGAACGCTTGAAGGCTGTGTTGAATGATTTAGCGAAACAAGAAGGGCAAATCATTTTATTTATAGATGAATTGCACACCATGGTGGGGGCAGGTAAAGCCGAAGGCGCGATGGATGCTGGTAATATGCTTAAACCCGCCTTAGCGCGTGGCGAATTACATTGTGTCGGTGCGACGACTTTAGACGAGTATCGCAAATACATTGAAAAAGATGCCGCCTTAGAACGGCGATTCCAAAAAGTATTAGTCGATGAGCCCAATGTTGAAGACACCATTGCTATTTTACGTGGACTAAAAGAACGTTATGAAGTTCATCATGGTGTCGATATTACCGATCCGGCAATTGTGGCAGCGGCAACACTTTCGCATCGCTATATTACTGATCGGCAATTGCCCGACAAAGCCATTGATTTAATTGATGAAGCAGCCAGTCGCATTCGCATGGAAATTGATTCTAAACCGGAACGCATAGATCGGCTCGATCGTCGTTTGATTCAACTCAAAATTGAACGCGAGGCGATGAAAAAAGAAAAGGATGAAGCTTCCAAAAAGCGTATTGAAAAACTGCATAATGAAATCAATGCTTTAGAAAAAGAATTGGCGGATTTGAATGAAATTTGGCGCTCAGAAAAAGCCAGTGTCCAAGATGCCAGCAAGATTAAAGAAGAATTAGAGCAAGCCCGTTTAGCGATGGAAACGGCGCATCGTGCTGGAGATTTAGAGCGCATGGCAAAATTGCAATATGAGCAGATTCCTGCTTTGGAAAAACAACTGGCTGCCGCAAGCCAAGCGGATCAACAAAATCTGCAATTGTTACGCAATGCCGTCACCGATGAAGAAATTGCCGAAGTGGTGTCCAAATGGACGGGCATCCCCATCACCAAAATGCTGGAAGGGGAACGCGATAAATTGATCCGTATGGAAGAGGCGATACATCAGCGCGTGGTTGGACAAGATGAAGCGGTGCAAACGGTGGCGAATGCGATTCGCCGATCCCGCGCCGGTTTATCCGATCCCAACCGCCCCAATGGTTCATTTTTATTTTTAGGACCGACAGGGGTGGGTAAAACAGAATTGTCCAAAGCCTTAGCCAACTTTTTATTTGATACCGATGAGGCTATGGTACGCATTGATATGTCGGAGTTTATGGAAAAACATTCGGTGGCTCGATTAATTGGTGCGCCCCCCGGTTATGTGGGCTATGAAGAAGGCGGCTATTTAACAGAGGCTGTGCGACGGCGACCGTATTCTGTGATTTTGCTGGATGAAGTGGAAAAAGCCCATCCTGATGTTTTCGGCGTGTTGTTACAAGTCTTAGATGATGGACGCTTAACCGATGGACAAGGGCGGACAGTCGATTTTCGCAATACTGTGATTGTGATGACTTCAAATTTGGGTTCACAATTAATCCAAGAAATGAGCGGAGCAGAAAATTATGATGCGATGAAATCGGCGATTATGGAGATTGTCGGCCAACATTTCCGCCCAGAATTTATCAATCGTGTTGATGATGTGGTCGTATTTCATCCGCTGGCTCAAGGAGAAATTCGCGCCATTGCTAATTTGCAAATTGATTATCTGCGTAAACGTTTGCAAGCACAAAATATAGGATTGCTTGTCAGTGATGCTGCATTAGATCATATCGGTGCTGCTGGCTTTGATCCGGTGTATGGGGCACGCCCTTTGAGACGCGCTATTCAGCAGACTATAGAAAATCCGTTGGCGCAGGAAATTTTAGCAGGGAAATTTGTGCCGGGGGATACTATCGAGGTGGATGGGGCTATGCAATTTAATCATGGATAGGACGCAGGAGCGTCCCCTAAACTTGTCTCGTTCCCGAAGCTCCCCGCTCATCGAGCCGACACAAGTCCATTTACGATATTTTGTAGGGTGCGTCCTACGCACCCTGACGCGAAAAATGTGCGTAGGACGCACCCTACAAATATTTTTTATTTCAAGAGAGTGTGCTTCGCTAAGGGAACGAGGACAAATTTAAACCTCAGAGGTTTGGCAAACGAAGTAAGCGTAGCTAAACCTCTGAGGTTTTTGGCCAAAATAGGGTTTATGAGTGGTCGGAAAGTGGCACACTCTCCACCCAAACCTGTTTACCTTCAACCACCACCCCAATCCCCCAGATACGTTTAACGCCCTGTGCCTGCAATTCGACGGCGTATTTCTGCTCCTTTATCTGCTGCAAAGCACTTTGCATGGCCTCTTTTACACTATTCTCATCGGGTCGATCAATTTTTTTAAATTCAAAAACAAATCCGGGCTCGTCAAGCTGACGCGGGATCATCAAGACATCATAACGACCATATCCCGATTCCCGATTGGAACGGACAATGTAACGATCACTTAAATGCGTCAATAAACCCAAAACAAAAGCATGATAAACCCGTTCCGGTGCCTCGCCGGCGGTGTCATGGTAACTCAAAACGGATAAAACCATTTCTTCTAATCGCTTAGCGAATATTTTCCAATCTGCGAGCGTCAAAGAATGCAATAAATCCCGTAAGCGCTGGCTACCCACCGTTTTTTGAATCCAAAGTCGAATCGTCTGGCGGTAAAACGAGCGCACTTCTCGGTTGGGAATGGTGAGTTCATAAATCAATTCATCTTCTGAAAATCCTTCCGAGGCAAAAGTTTTCGCTGCGCGAAAACTTTTGCCTCGGAAACTCTCCGATTTAAGATAACCGCTGAAAACCAACAGACTCCAAATATCTTGTTCATCACGCATTGTTAAATCGCGCAGAACAATATTTTCATTCAGAGGCGTTTGTATGGAGTCTCCAACCAACAAAGATTCAATTTGAGTTTGAAATCCAGGCTCAGTGTGTGTGACTAAATCACGCAGCAAGGTATTACTGCTCGTATTGATCCAGTAAGGACGAGGAAACCTATCGCTACTCGCTATAAAATTCAGCACGGACCAAGGATTATAAATCACCCGGTTCCCAAATAAATAACCATTGTACCAAGTTTTCAAAGCCGCCAATTGGTTGTCAGTCAGAGAAAAATATTCACTCAATTGTTTGAGTTCGCTCGAAGTGAACCCAAAGCAATCTTGAAATTCAGGACGCAGCAGGGGCAACACATCCAGATTATTCAATCCCGAAAAAATAGACTCTTTTCGAGGCAAAAGTTTTTGCGGAGCAAAAACTTTTGCCTCGAAAGCAATCCGCAAAATCCCGGTGAGTACACCTTTTTCGAGATCAGTATTATCCTTGAGTGCCCCACTGAGCAAATTTCGCATAAAGACAACAATTTCTTCATAATATCCATATTCATGCCCAGCATGGATGGGCGTATCATATTCGTCAAGTAAGACAATCACCCGTTTTCCGGTTTCTCGGTGAATCCACCGCATTAGAAATTTTAAGGCGTTTTCAAAATCGACAAGATTTCCCCGTTCTTCCGTGATTTTGTCATAGTCCTGTTGTTCTTCATAAACCAGTTCTTCATAAAGGAGTGCTTTGTATTCCAGATACAACCCTTTTAACAAACCGCGAATCTGGTCAAAACATTTTTCCGCTGGACTTACAATCCTTGAAGCTCAGAAAAATGACGGGATATTACCCTTGATGCTGCATCGCGTCTGTGTCTTGTTCAATGAACAGTCCCTTAAATAGATGAGCCAAACTGTCTTCTCGTTTTTCAAAAAAATAGCGGAGCATGGAGAGATTTAAGGTTTTGCCAAAACGACGGGGGCGGGGGAGTAACAAGACTTTGCCGGGACGCTTGATAATTTCTTGGATAAATAAACTTTTATCCACGTAGTAGGAGTCGTTTTCACGGAGTTCCCGGAAGTCGGACAATCCAAGAGGTATTTGATGAGACATGATGATTTCCTGTGTTTGCTGATAGGGCTTTCGTGGACCTCGATGTTCAAGTTTTTTTGTGGTGAGTACACAATTGGACAAGGATGGGCCTCAGAACCAGTAAAACCAGAAACGGCCTGATTTGATTCCGTAAAGGTTTTATTCGTTGTTTACCATTCGTTGTACTCACTACGGCACTGCGAGAAAAACACTTTTCGAGACTGAGTGCGCTCCGCGTGGGAACGAGAAATGCTTGCGTCGAATTTTAATTATATTAAGCATTTTCACGCAATTCCCTTCTTAAAATTTTACCAACATTATTCTTAGGCAAATCTTCAACAATTTTCACCATCGTGGGCAATTTATAACCCGTCAAACTTTGGGCACTAAAAGCGATAATCTCTTTTTCAGTGAGATTGGAATTTTGAGTCAATACCACAAAAGCTTTAACCGTTTCTCCCGTTTTCTCACTCGGCACGCCAACACAAGCGGCTTCAAAAATTTCGGGATGATTGGTTAATACTTCTTCAATTTCATTCGGATACACGTTAAAACCAGACACTAAAATCATGTCTTTTTTTCTGTCAACGATATAGACAAATCCATCATGATCGACTTTTGCAATATCACCCGTTTTTAACCAACCCTCTTCCGTTAATACTTTCGCCGTTTCATCCGGTTTATTCCAATATCCGCGCATGACTTGAGGTCCACGCACCCATAATTCTCCTATTTCTTCAAGAGCCAATTCATTTTCCTCAGAATCCCGAATCGAAATCTCTGTTGAGGGGACTGGTATTCCAATACTGCCATTGAACTCTTTTAAATTGGTTGGATCGATACAAACCGCTGGAGATGTTTCTGTCAATCCATAAGCTTCCAGTAGTACAGAGCCCGTGACTTCATGCCAACGTTTAGCGGTGCTCGTTTGTATTGCCATGCCGCCGCCCAGGCTCAAGCTCAATTTTGAAAAGTCCAGTTTGTGAAAATCAGGGGCATTCAAAAGCGCATTAAATAATGTATTTACGCCTGATATAAATGTAAATTGGTATTTGCCAAGTTCTTTGACAAAAGCCTTTATATCTCTGGGGTTTGTTATCAGTACATTTTGTGCCCCGACACAGGTAAAAGTCAAACAATTGGCGAGCAAGCTAAAGATATGATACAAGGGCAATGCCGTAATGGCGACATGTCGTTCATCTGCCCCTATCTTTTGGCAACACTTCACAAATTCTAAAGCTTGCAAGATATTCGCAATCATATTCCGGTGAGTTAATATCGCCCCTTTGGCGACGCCAGTGGTTCCTCCAGTGTATTGCAAAAAGGCAATATCTTCTCCATTCAGTGTCGGTTTGACATAGTTTTCTTTGTGATTAATTGTTTCATTGAAAACAATGGCTTTCGGTAAATGAAACGCCGGCACTAATTTTTTGACATGTTCAACGACAAAATTGTCAATGATCGAAGAAGGAAATGAGAGTAAATCTCCAATTTTGCTGATAATAACCGTTTTGACTTCGGTTTTGTCTAAAACCTCTTCAACGGTGTGAGCAAAATTCTCTAGTACGACGATGGCTCTCGCTTTGGCATCCACCAATTGATGTTCCAATTCTCTTGCCGTATAAAGTGGGTTGACATTCACGACCACCATGCCGGCTTTTAAAATGCCAAATAGGGCAATGGGATATTGCAATAAATTGGGCATCATGACGGCTATTCGGTCGCCTTTTGAATAGTGCGATTGCAACCAAGCTGCAAATTGTGTGGATTGGTGTTCAACCGTTTTATAATCAATATCTGTACCCAAGCATGAATATGCGATACCCTCTGAATATTGCGTGAACTTTTCTTCCAATAATTCAAGCAATGATGGGTACTGATCAGGATTGATCTCCGCTGACATGCCATCTAAGTAATGTTTAAGCCAGATTTTTTTCATAGTCACACCCTTTCAATGATACTCGCTGCGCCCATACCAATGCCAATACACATAGTCACCATACCATATTTCAAGTTGTTGCGTTTCATGCCATGAACTAAAGTTGTGGTACGGATACTACCCGTTGCGCCTAATGGATGACCTAATGAAATTGCGCCCCCTAATGGATTGACTCGACTTTGATCCAATCCAAGTTCACGGATGACGGCAACACTTTGTGCGGCAAAGGCTTCATTTAATTCTATCCATTCTAATTCTTCTTGTTTAAGTCCAACCTGTTTTAAAACCATAGGAATTGCTTTAACGGGTGCTATGCCCATGACAGCCGGATCAACGCCGATCACACTGAATCCTAAAAATTTGGCCATTGGCGTTAAATGAAATTTTTTTAAGGCATTTTCACTGCAAATCAGTAAGGCAGCCGCACCATCGCTCATTTGCGAACTGTTACCGGCGGTGACTGTCCCTTTTTTCGCAAATGCGGGACGTAATTTTGCTAAAGCTTCGAGACTCGTATTGGCTCTTGGACCTTCATCGGTATCAACTATCATTTGAGGGGTTAAATCGGTTATGGGTACTATTTCATCTTTGAATTCTCCGCGTTCAATGGCTGCTAAAGCACGTTTATGACTTTCAAGCGCAAATTCATCTTGTGATGCCCTATCTATATGCCAACGCTCTGCCACCTTTTCAGCAGTCATTCCCATACCATAAGCAATTGCTTTATTTTCATCAGCAAAAATCATGGGATTCATGGCTGGTTTATTACCTGTCATTGGTATCATAGTCATACTTTCTACGCCACCGGCTATTAAAACATCAGCAGCACCCGTTTTTATTCTATCGGCTGCTATCGCAATACTTTGCAAACCGGAGGCACAGAGCCTATTAACAGTCATGCCAGGCACAGTTTCAGGTAATCCGGCAAGTAATGCGGCTATTCTGCCAACATTCAAACCTTGTTCAGCTTCTGGCATAGCACAACCAATAATCACGTCCTCAATGGCTGATTTTTCAAGTTGAGGTACTGTGTTTAATAATCCTTTTATGGCGTGTACCAATAAATCATCTGGACGTGTCTGATTAAAAACCCCGTGGATTTTACCCACAGCGGTTCTTTTTGCTGCGACTATATAAGCACTTTGGAGTTTCATGGTTATTTCCTCTTATGTTTGTTATATTTAAATTATGTACGCTATTTTTAGCATTTGCAACAAAATGTCCAAGATAAATCTTGGACTCCTATTGATAAATTAAATTTGGTATTTGGAATAAAAATCATATTATTGATGTCAAGTCATCATTTATTTTTAGTTTATGGAATCTATAAACTTATTTTTGTTTCTCTGGTTGACAATTACCATAGTTGTTTTAGTGGTGTATGTAACCGAAATGGTAAAGGTAAGTCGAAAAACAGGCTTTATTTCTTATTTAGTAAGCGCACTTAGTAGTACAGTTCTTGTTATTTTTCTCATTGTTTTGTCTGTGGTGACACAATTTTTCTAGGGCTTTATCTAGCTGAATTTGGAGTCCAAAGCTTCATGGTTCGGTACTTACGAACCTTAAATTGCACCAGGAAAACGATAATAAGACCATCGCCGTTCACCTTCGCGCACTAACTTTCCTTCCCGGCTCATCTTTTTCAACAGATAAGAACTTCGATGATAATCCAAATCAAGCAGAGCCCTGCACTGGGTATTGTTGATGAAGCCGTGTTCCCGCACATAAGCTAGAATTTGTTTCTCATGCTTGGCTGGTAAAAAAGGTGGTGTAGTGGTTGGAGGCGGCATAGGTGCGACTGGCACCCTCTCAAGAAAATGAAAATGCTCTGGCTGGATCGGTGCGCCGCCACTACTGATCAATGCGTGTTCAATCAGGTTTTTTAATTCTCTGACATTACCGGGAAAACGGTAATTTTCTAAAGTTGCCAGTGCTTGCGCTGTTAACACCGCTTTAGGGCGGCCCATTTCTACCGCGAATTGGGTTAATAGATGAGCTACTAACAATGGAATATCTTCCTTGCGTTCGCGCAGGGGAGGTATATGGATAATGTAACTGGCCAGTCGAAAATAGAGATCGTCGCGGAACTCACCAGTGGCTATCTTCGTGGGCAAATTAGCATTGGTTGCCGCGAGAATGCGGACATCTACTTTTTTTTCCTGATTGCTGCCCACGGGCATTAATGTGCCGTCTTCCAATGTTCGCAAGAGTTTGGCTTGCAATGATCGTGGCATTTCACCCATTTCATCCAGAAAGAGTGTACCGCTTTGTGCTGATTCAAAATAACCCTTACGATTGTTCACGGCACCTGTAAAGGCGCCCCGCACATGACCGAAAAATGCGGATTCGGCTAATTCTTCGGGAATCGCTGAACAATTGACGGGTATAAATGGGTTTTTGGCGCGGGCACTGCTAAAGTGAATAGCGCGGGCGATCAATTCTTTGCCGGTGCCACTTTCTCCAAGTATCAAAACACTGGTTTTTTCTACGTCTTGTAAACGATGAATATGTTCAATAATTTTCTTAATGGTTTGACTTTTTCCAATAAAACCGGATATCCCCCAGCGTTTGGCTTCTTGTTCAGAAATCACGGAGAGTTTGGCATCCGCCACTTGTAGTGCCTCTTCCGCCTGTTCTCGCCGAGCCATTTCTTGTTTGAGTTGTTCATTTTTTTCTTCTAACTTTTTTTGTTGATGGCGGATAGTGAGATGGGCATTAACTCGTGCTAAAACTTCCTCGGTTTGAAAGGGTTTAGTGATATAATCCACGCCGCCTGCTTCAAAACCTTTGACTTTGTCAATCGTATCCGAGAGCGCTGTCATAAAAATAACGGGTATATCTTTGCTTATTTGGTCTGTTTTTAAACGACGGCAGGTTTCAAAACCGTTAATGCCGGGCATGAGTACATCTAATAAAATCAGTTCTGGTAAAAGTTTTTGAGTCAATTCAATGGCTTTTTCACCATTCAGTGCGACGGCAAGGGTAAAACCTTGTTTGTCTAAATGGGCTATTAATACGTCTAAATTTTCCGGTTTATCGTCAACCAGTAATAGGGTGGATTTTTTTAAGTTGCTTGTTTTCATTAATGTTACCCGTCACTACTTAGCCTCTCGCTCCACGCTCTGCGTGGGAACGAGGATATTATAATACCTTAATGGCTTTATCCTTTCAGATAATATTCTATAAACTCAATCAGTTTTTCAAATTGATATTTTTCCAAAAATTGCTCAATTTTAGAAATAAACGGAATAAATTGGGTGTCTAGTGCTTTAATCTTTTTGGCACATGCTCGAATGCTTGTGAGAGTCTGAAGTTGCGCCGCTTCATGTAGCGCTTCTAATTCTTTCTTAGGGGGAATTTTTAACGGCTTTGGTGTCTCAGTTTTTGAAAGTCCCAAATGGGTTGGCTGCGGTTTTTCAATATCTATCTTAAATAAATCTATTTCAAACCAAAATACGCTACCTTGCCCTACGATGCTTTTGACATGTAATTCATTGCCCATTAATTTAATTAGCTGTCGGCTTATCGCTAAGCCTAATCCGGTGCCTTGTTCATAAATTCGTTGGTCACCTATTTGATGAAAGGGTAAAAATATTTCTTCTAATTTTTCAGAGGGAATGCCAATGCCGGTGTCTTCTATCTGAAAACGGATTCTTTCTAGTGTCGGCGTTTCAATTTTGAAGAGTACTTGACCTTTTTTTGTGAATTTGATGGCGTTGCTTAGCAGGTTTAATAGAATTTGGCGTAAGCGTTTTTCATCAGCTTGAATGCCAGTCGGTAAATCGGCGGGGGCTTCATACATCAAGGCTATGCCTTTATTTTGTGCCTGAATTTGTAACATATCTCTAATCGTTTTTAGAAAGTGGGGCAAATAAAAACTATTTTGTTCCAATTCTATTTTCCTAGCTTCTATCTTAGATAGATCTAAGATGTCATTAATCATCATCAGGAGGTGTTCTCCGCTGCGATGAATGGTTTCAATCGGCTGTTTATGTGTTTTCATTAAGCTTTTGTCTTGCTTAAAGAGTTGTGTATAACCCAAAATGGCATTGAGCGGTGTACGAAGTTCGTGACTCATGTTAGCTAAAAATTCGCTTTTTGCTTGGTTGGCAACTTCTGCGGCTTGTTTGGCGATTTGTAATTCTGCTGTTTGCGCTTCAAGTTGTTTTTGCAGGTTTCGCAATGCTATGTGTGTTTCAACACGCGCCAAGACTTCTTCAGCTTGAAAGGGTTTGGTAATGTAGTCTATTCCGCCCACTTCAAAGGCTTTTATTTTGTTGTCCAATTCATCTAAGGCGCTGAGAAAGATAACGGGAATAGGCTGTGTTCGTTCATCTGCTTTTAATTTTTGGCAGACTTCATAGCCATCCATTTTTGGCATTTTGATGTCTAGCAATACTAAGTCGGGCGGCTCTAATTGGGCGGCTTTTAATGCTCTAGTACCATTTCCGACGCCACGCACTTTATATCCTTGTTCGGTTAGCGTTTTAGATAAAAAGCGTAGGTTGGCTAAGGTATCATCAACTACTAAGATGTTAAATTTCATGTTTTTTCTCCCAAGATAAATCTGGCCAACTCCAAAAATTTACGAGGTCAAATCGATCAATTTTTGTTGTTTATGTTTAGCTTTGCTGACTTCGTATCGGGAATGGAGCGGATTTCCAGATACGAAGTCAGCGAAGCTAAACCTCTTTAAAACATTAACTACAGGGATTTTTTTTTAGCAGGGATAAGTCAAAACATTTTGTTGTTTAGCTTCGCTGACTTCAAGAGCCCTACGGGAGGAAATCCGCTGAGTTCCATTCCAGAAACAACATTCTAGTAAATGTTTTGACTTATCCCTGCTAAAAATCAATCCCTGTAGTAAATGTTTTGACTTATCCCTGCTAAAAATCAATCCCTGTAGTAAATGTTTTGACTTATCTCTGCTAAAAAAAAATCCCTGTAGTTAAAGAGGTTTAGCTTCGCTGACTTCGTATCGGGAAATCAGCTCCATTCCCGAAACAACATTCTAACTGTTCGTAGTAGGCGATTTATCGCCTATTTCGATCAATTTATCAAATTCAAAATCATCGACTAAAGCGGCTATGGATTCAGCTAATGCTGCATGATCCGGCTTAATTTGTTCAAGCAATTCGTAAATGTTATCCCCATCCGCCCGTTCTGCGGCTTCACGTAGTGCCCTGAGCCACTCGCTCGGTAAAACCGTCAGCGTTTCTGGCGTTAACACTTCCGTCGGGGCGATTGTTTCTATCTCTTCTTCATAGACATAGCGCACCCCGATATGTTTTTTCATCAGCTCAAAAATGTCAGACTCACGGAAGGGTTTGCGTAAAAAGTCATCGCAACCGGCTGCAATCGGCAAGCTACTGGCCGTTAAGGCAATGATCGTCGTCGCTTGTCCTGTGGCTTTTATTTTTTGGGTCGCTTCATAGCCATCCATCACGGGCATCCGCATATCCATCCAAATCAGTTGCGGTTCAAATTCTTTCAAGATTTCAATCGCTTCCAAACCATTAGCCGCTTCTCGCACTTCAAATCCCAACGGTTTTAGGAGTTTTGTCAATATTTGGCGATTAGTCCATTTGTCATCCACTATTAGAATCTGGTAGTGCGGTTGCCCCGCTTCAAGTGCTATCACTCGGCGCTCTAAACGTTTGTCTGGCTCAGCAACTTTAGTCGCTTCAACGATGTGAATATCAAATTTGAATGTCGTGCCACGCCCTTCTTCACTTTCAACTTGTATGTCTCCGCCCATATATTGTACAAACTGACGACTAATCGCTAAACCTAATCCGGTGCCTTCTTGTGTCTGTTGACCGGTTTGTGTCTGCACAAAGGCTTTAAAAATATTGTTCAATTCTGTCGGTGCTATGCCGGCTCCTGTGTCTTCCACTTCAAACATAAGTTTATCGCTTTCGACTGGCTTAATTCTTACAGAGATAGTCCCTTCATTTGTGAATTTTAACGCATTATTCAGCAAATTAATCAGCACTTGACGCAATTTGACTTCATCAGTGCGGATATATTGCGGTACCGAGGCTTGACGCTCAAATAATAGTTGTAAATGTTTGTCATCGGCTTTGAGTTGAAACATGTCGATCAGTTCATCAAGTAGGCGATAGAGATCAAAGTTTTTTTCATTGAGGCTCATATGTCCCGCTTCAATCTTGGATAAATCCAGCACTTGGTTAATCAGTGTCAATAAGTGTTCTCCGCTGCGGCTAATAATATTTAAATTTTCTCGTTGTTCTTGGGATAATGTTTGACTGCGAGTCATTATTTGGGTAAAACCTAAAATCGCATTCAGGGGGGAGCGGAGTTCATGGCTCATATTGGCAAGAAATGTACTTTTTGCTTGATTGGCGACTTCAGCTTTTTTTTTAGCTTTCGCCAATTCAGCTGTCCGCTCTTTAACTCGTTTTTCCAAGGTTTGAAATGTCTCTTGTAGTTGACTTACCATATAATTAAAGGAGTAAGCTAATTCTCCGACTTCATCGGTTCGCTTAATCCAGCGTGCTGTGAGGATGCCAACGCCTATAGCTATGCCTATAGCCAGCAAAGTCAGTAAGATTGTCGTGCGGATGTTGGCATTGATTGGTTGCATAAATTCGGTCTCCGATATTGTTGTTATAATGAGCCAATCAAGGTTGGGCAAGACTTGCAAGAGGTGTCGCTCTCCGTCAATTTCAATCTCAAGTTGCTGGCTATCGGAGATTTCATTGAGTTCAGTCAAACGCTGAAAGGCTAAGCGAATGAGCCGTTCTTTTCCATTGAGTGGTTTGATTAGTCCTGAGCGTTCTATGATGAATGTTTTTCCAAAGGGGCTTATTTTTTGCAAAAATTCATTGATGTTATTTTTGTTGATTTGATGGGGAGTATTGAGATGTTGTTGGATGCGGGAAGAGATTTGGTTATGTAATTGAATAGTAAGGTCATTGACGGCTTGTTGTCCAGCTCGAAACGATAGATAGCCGGTTAAGCCCATTGCAAGGATGATTTGTATAACAAATGGGACTATCAGGAATAGTTGTATGGGAATTTTGCTTAAAATATTTTTTTTCATAATGATTGAATTTTTTTAATCTGGGATCGCGCCCGTCCAAGATAAATCTGGCCGACTCCAAAAAATCGGGTATTCGGAGTCGGCCAGATTTATCTTGGGCACTAATTGACAGGCAGTTCATTGTGGGCTCGCGCATAATCTAATAACAAAGATGAACGACTATCCTCAATATTAGCAAGCACCCATTTTCCATTTTGAATGACAAAAGTCCAAATGGTGTCTACATCCTTAAATTCTTTATCGCCTTTTACGATCTTACCGGTATACCGGTCTTCCAGATAATCTTCCATCTTGGCGGTAATAGCAACCACAAGCTTAGAACCTTCCATCTCTTGCTCTGGATGAGCTAAAAATAGCGGTTGGATACTCCTAATAGTCTCGACTTCACAGTGATTAATGAGTCCTTCTTGCGCCCATTTATCAAGATAATCCGATTGTTGTTCTTGCCGGTACTTGTTAGTCATACATTCAGAGACCTCATCCAGATTTCCCTGATGCCAGGCGACATGTACTTTTTGAAAACAAGACTGAATGCGATTTTCCAATCTTATCCAATCAAACAAGTCGTGGCGCGGTGCCAATTGGCGCAAGTCTTTTAAAGTGCGACTTTCAGCCGCATTTCTTTGTGAAATCACATACCATGCGTATGGCAAAGCAAAAAGATAGACAACAATATAAATCAAAAACGGTAACACCCCAGCCCAACCTCCACCATTCCCAGACGAAATTCTTCCACCTGGGCGAGCAAGTGCGGGCTCCATTATAGTAATGACTAAAAGCACGCTAACAATGACTAATATCAGTAATAGTTGAAATTTCTTATTCATGGCTTACTCCTTTATTGTCTCAAATGGGTTTGCCAGTATCAAGGCAATAAGTGTACCATTTATAAAAACTAATATTTTCAATAATATAACTAAAATAGCGTGACTTATAAAACGCTTATAATACTTATAGTACTCATAATTTGTTTATAAACGCTCATATATTGAGGTGTCCACCTTCGGTTTGGACGAGACGTCTGAATTAAATCGAGGGCTCCTAAAGTTGCTATAATCGGGACTTGACATTAGGTGCGTCAAACATTATAAATAAACCGTTTTGAAAATAAAGGCAAAATAGTAGAACAAAAATATGGCAAAACAAATAGACTGGCATCGCGTTTTTGGGTTGACATTGACCGATTTTTTTACTGATTCAGATTTTCAAGTAGAATTGGAAAAAGAGCTGACGTTTAAAAAACAATTCTTAGATGTGGTGATTATTAAAAAAACGGAAGGCAAACCGATCAAAAAATTGCCTGATGGCTTGGACAAATTAGCGCCATACAATTTATTAACGTATAAATCCTTACGAGAGCCGTTCAATGAATGGGCACTTTCCGAATTGATTGGGCATTATGTCAACTATCGAAAACAAATAAGTCCCTCTTTGGATGACTTATTACCCGTTTCCGATTTTAAACTTTATGCCGTCAGTACCCGTTATCCACACAACCTAAGTGATGAGATTCATCTCCAAAAAATCCAAGACGGCGTCTATGATATTAAATTAGGCTTTTGTTTAATACGATTAATCGTCTTAAGTCGAATGCCCAAAACACCTGAAAATGCCTTATGGCAGTTATTTGGTGGTAAAGCGGATAAGTTTGTCTATGGAGATAAATATTATCATTGGCATTATTCCAAACAACAATCCGTACTAAATCGCTTGTACGAGTTATACCAACAAGAGGGGGTTAGTATGTCTTATACTTGGGAAGATTTTGAGAGAGATTATACTAGAGATCATCTTCACTTGTTATCACCTGATGAGCGCTTAAAAGGGGTACCTACAACTGAACGCTTAAAAGGGGTACCTACAACTGAACGCTTAAAAGGTATTCCACGACAAGTGATTGAAGAATATTTATCCCAAAAACCAGATAAATCATAACATTTTTATGGAGTCCAAAGCTTTAGCTTTGGACATCCAACCGAATATCAACCGCCTTATCATCCATCCTAACTTCATATTTTTTCACCGCCTTACCATAAACATTCACCTTTTGATGAGGCACAATAAACGCATTGTCATCAATATAATTGCTTTGCTTAAATATCATTTTTTCTATCTCCGCAGCCGTGAATTCTTGAAAATAAGGCTTGAAATCATCCCCTTTGAGAATCGTCTCCAATCGTTTTATCTTATCTAAACCCCCAATATCTGGAATAATCAAAATCAGATAATCTTTGGCGCGACTTATCGCAACATTTAATATATTTTGTTTATTCAAGAATATATTTGAACTAATCTGAGGAGGGGCATTAAATAAATTTAAAATCACATCAAATTCATCCCCTTGAAAGCGGTGTACTGTGCCAGTCACAATTTTTTGTGGCTCAGATTGTTGCGCCGCTATCATTTTTTCCACTAATGTCGCTTGTGTCATGTAGGGGCAAACGATCCCTATTTGACACACCGTTTGCTTCGATAAATAAAGTGCCAATTCAACCGTCAAAATCGCCGAATAAATGTGATAAGCACCACCACCGTCTATGCGTCGAGAACGATAAATGTTGTTAAATGGATTCACTGGAAATTTTATCAGTGTAATTTCATTAAATCCCTCCAATTGTGCAATGCGTTGTTTGCGGTGGTGATCTAATAAACCAAAATAGCTAAATTGACTGAATAAGTTGCCTACCGGTGCTAGGCTTCTATATTGTGTCGTCAATTGAGTGATTGGAAAATGATGGGGCACCGTTTGGGGTGATTGAAAGTTATTGAGTTCAACCAAGCTATAAATATTTTCTGCTTTCCACGCATCCGCTAGCACCACAGGTTGTATTTGAAAGGGATCGCCTGCCACTATAAAACGACAATTCTTTTGTTGATAAAGTACATACGCCATTTGTGCCAACATAATCATAGAGGCTTCATCAAATAGGATAAAATCCCATTTATAGTCTTTGAGTTTACAACTAGAAAATCCATCATATAAAAATCGCGCTATCGTGGTGACAACGACGCATTTTTTGACTTGTTTTATTTCAAACGTTTTTTCTTTTAATAAGCCAGCCGCCTCTATCTCCTTATCTCCAGTCACGCCAAAGCGTATGAGCCAATCAGTCTCCGGCATCATTTTTCTGACTAAAACATCCGCTACTTTATTCGTCGGTGTCAGTACTAAAATTTTTAAATCCTTTTGCATCAAAGGCAATATTTTTTTTTGAGCTAAATAAGTCGTTTTTCCCGTGCCCGGTGGACCAAAAATAAATTCAATTTTTTCGGTTAAATTGGATTGCAAATTAACTTCATCAGGCAATGGCCGAAATAACACTTTGAGATGTTCTAATAAAAAGCTTGGATTTTTAATCACAATCACAGCACTTTGTACTTTTTTGAAATCTATCCCATCAGCCGGCAATTTCAGTCGAACACCTAAGCTCGATTCTTTGACGCTGATTATATCGATCATCAGATTTTTGGTTTTTGTGCCAAAATTTAATTGTAATGATAAATCATCAATATCTTCTAGGATAGAGGGAATATAACGGGTAGGATTTTTGAGGAACAGTATTCTTTTTGAATTAGGCTCGACTTTGCTGAATTTGAGGCGCATTTTTTTGCCCATCTGAGTACGCTCTTGATTCAGTAAATATTCTAATTCTAACAAAAGCTTAAACCATTTTAGGCTATATTTTTCCGTTTCAATCAGATTGGATTCTAAGATTTCAATTTGATTGAGGGCTTCAATTTTTTGGGCTAATTGTTCTTCTAATTGTGCCCGTTTACCTGTCGGCGCTTTGGGCGATTGAATTTCTAATTTTTTTATTAAAATAAGAGCCCCCTCACTATGCGTATCATAATTGAGCGCCAATTGTGGCAAGCTTATTTCTGTCGCATTAAGACAGTGATGCTGATTATAAAGCCATGAGTTTTCTCGTAAAGTGTTTAAAAATTTGGCATCAAAATAATAATATTTGTCGCGTCGATAAAACCAATGATATTGCCCTTTAAAAATATCTTGTTCTTGATTGTCTTCAATCAGTTTGACTAAAAAATGCCATAATATTTTTGATTTTTCTAACGTCATCTCACTGAGAAAAGCATTTAAGCCTTCAATGTCATAATCATAAGTGTATTTCAAAAAATGATAATAGTCATGCGTACAATGCCCTTGATGTATGGCTGCGCGTGTTGATAGCTTGGCTTTTATTTTTATCAGTCTAGGTTTGTCGGCAACGCCTAATGCTTTAAAAAATTTTTTATCATAAGCTTGATAAAATTCGCTGTCTAAAAAATAAATCGTGGGAAATTGGCTAAAATAGTTTACTAATTTATCAGTTTTAAAATAAACTTGTTCTGGCGCAACACGCGCTATTGTGTTATCTGCAAAATAGCGGGCACGACAAAAGGCTAGGTTTTTGAGTTGATTGAGATATTCTTTTTTTTGTTGCCAAGTACAATTTAAAAAATAAGTGAATAATTTTTGAAAATCTTGGCGCATCACCGCCGGCGTTATTTCTCCATCTTGTTGATATTTGGGCAAAATGTAATATTTAATTTCTTCGTATGCTTTAGGTTTATCTAATCCGAGTGCTTGTAAAAATTGTAATGATTTTTCATGTTTGACAAAACAAGGATTTAGGGTGGGATAATCTGATGGGTGTTCAGTGGGTAAATAGACTTGTATTTTGCCTGCGCGATTATAGGCAGAAACGATTTTGCCATTTTTGAGTCGCAAAATGGGTTTAGTTTTGAGTAGTTCATTTTGAGGGGCTTTTTCTAAAAATAAATAAGTATATAATTGAATCAACCATTCATCAGTTTGTGCTTGGATAAAGCTTTTGGTGAGATGTCGTAGCAATTTATCTGAATTGAGTTCTTGATTGATCAGGTGACGTTTGACATATTGCCATAATGTGGGTGCAGTGGTTTGTGGACAAAACAATACCCATTGTGCATTTTTGTTTTTGACTAAATGACTTAATTGTTCAGAAGTTAATAAATTAATTAAGGCAGGATTTTCCGCCAAATAGGCATTATTTCGCGTCGTATAATCGCCATTTGGGGTGGGCAAAAAGGCTTTGTCGGATTGTAGATAAGTTAAAACGGATTCATAAAGGGCTCTCAAAAAATGAGTGCTAGGAAAATCAGCTTCGTTAATCGGTAAGACATTAAAAAAATCTTCTGTGAGCAAATTGAGTGATTTGATTGTATTTAAGCTGTCAACCGTCAATTGAGCCAGTGCTTGAATCAGTTTTTTATTCCAGTCTTCGTTTTGTTTAATGGTTTCACGGCTATCGGTTAATAAAAAAGGGGCATGGAGGATAAAGCGAAGGGGGGTAATTTCTTTGGTGGGGAAAAAGCAGTAGATGGGAAAGCGTTGTTCGTATAAAACTTGGGTAGGTGGTTGAGAGAGACGATAGGCAATACTGTGGGCGTGATCGGAGAATACGAGAAAATGTTGTGCTTGAATGCTGATTTGAGCGATTTTGTCAGAAATGGGTTTAATTGTTTTAATATATTTTCCTTGATTAGTTTGAGGAGTCGTCCAAGTGATTTCGGTTAAAAATCTCAAAAATAGGAGCGCATGGTTGAGATTTTTTAATTTGTCGAGAATGTGGGGAAATGCTTGGGTTGGGGAATGAAAAGGGAAATAAAATAAGGTTTCTTTTGTTTGTCTATTGGGGTGATCGCGGGAGAGTAGGCGTGGCACTATGAAGTTTTCAATTTTAAAGCAAAAGGGGGGATCATAAATTTCTGGGGCATGGGAGTATTGAAAAACGGCTTTAAATCCGAGTCCAAATTTTCCGATTTGTGTGTCATGCTTGTTGGATTGTCCAATGGAAGTAATGGCGTTAATATGCCCTAAACGTTTTTTTTTAGAGTCTTCGTGCTCGGAGTGGGGATCAGTGATGGAGAAGTGAATGCTGCCATTATGGGCGAAAATGAGTCCGGTTTGAGTGAGAATAAATCTGGCTTGAGTGGCTTTGACATCATCGGCGTTTTGTAGGAGTTCATCAATAAAATGGGCTTGATCAGAATATTTTTCGATGATGCCGGTTTGTATGCCGATCAGGGCGCTTTTTTGAAGGATTTTGGCATTTTGTTGGCGATCTGCTGAGAGGCGTTGAAATAGTTTTTTTTGTTGGAGAGTTAGCATAATTTGGGGTGTTGGTTTTGAGTTGAAAAAAAAACCTTGAATCACTGATTTTACGGATTACGCTGATTTAAAACCAAAAACCTTGAATCGCTGATTTAACGGATTACGCTGATTGCGCTGATTTAAAACAAAAACAAAAAACCTTGAATCGCTGATTTAACGGATTACACGGATTGCGCTGATTTAAAACAAAACCAAAAACCTTGAATCGCTGATTTACTTCGTTACTTCGTTTGACTGATTACGCTGATTGCGCGCTGATTTAAAGTCAAAAACCTTGAATCGCTGATTTAACTGATTACGCTGATTGCGCTGATTTAAAATCAAAAACCTTGAATCGCTGATTTAACTGATTACGCTGATTGCGCTGATTTAAAACAAAACCAAAAACCTTGAATCGCTGATTTAACTGATTACGCTGATTGCGCTGATTTAAAACAAAAAACCTTGAATCGCTGATTTAACTGATTACGCTGATTGCGCTGATTTAAAACAAAAAACCTTGAATCGCTGATTTAACTGATTACGCTGATTGCGCTGATTTAAAACAAAAAACCTTGAATCGCTGATTTAACTGATTACGCTGATTGCGCTGATTTAAAACAAAAAACCTTGAATCGCTGATTTAACTGATTACGCTGATTGCGCTGATTTAAAACAAAAAACCTTGAATCGCT